>NZ_MKRN01000204.1 GCF_001896955.1 Nitrobacter sp. 62-13
CTGGGGCTGGCGTTCAAGCCGGATACCGACGACATGCGCGAGGCACCGTCGATCCCGCTGATAACGGGCCTCTGCGACATGGGCGCGAAGGTCCGTGCCTTCGACCCCGCGAGCATGAAGGAGGCGCGGCGGGAGCTTCCCGATATCGAGTATTGCGAAAACGCCTATGCCTGCGCGGAGGGCGCCAACGCGCTGGTGATCGTGACCGAATGGGTCCAGTTCCGCGCGCTCGACCTGCAGCGCCTGAAGCGCATCATGAAACAACCGGTCATGGTCGATCTGCGCAACGTCTATCGGCCCGATGAAATGGCGGAACTGGGTTTCCTCTACAGCAGCATCGGCCGCGAAAAGGCATAGAGCGATTTTTCCAAGGGCTGGTTCTGAAACGTGCTGCCGGCGACGGAAGGAGCAGCGTGGATTTCTGCAGAGCCTGTCTGCTTCTGATGGAATCAGAAGCGGAAAGCTTAGAGAGGCTTGCCGCAAGCCTCGCTGGGCATACCAAGCGATTTGCGCCGGATGAATTCGGGATCGGAGAGCGACTCAAGAAACGCAATCAAATGATTCGTTTCGGCCGGCTCATGGGTCAGGCCATGCCTTGCGATAGCATCCGCAAGCGACCGCGCCGATCCATCGTGCCACCACGGCCCCGTCAGCGTGACGTTGCGCAGCGAGGGCGTGCGGAACCTGCCGCGGTCGGCGTCGATTCCGGTTTTCTCGAACAAGCCCTGATCGGCAAATGTGGGATCGGCCGCCTCCAGCCGGTGCATGGCCGAATCCGTGAAGTGCGGCCCCGAATGACAGGCCGCGCAATCGCGGGCAAACAGGGTTGAACCTATCTTCGCATCCGGGCTTAGCTGCTGCCGGTCCCAGGCGCTGCCATGGGACACAAGCGTGCGCTCGAAGCTCGCCAGCGCGCGCGCCACGTTGGCAAAGTCGATGCGGCCGCCATTTTCAGGAAAGGCGCGCGCGAACATCACCTGGTAGCAACTATCGCGCCCGAGCCGCACGCCGATCTCGGCCTCGCGTCCTGCCATACCCATTTCGACGGGACGGATGCCGAATACCGGTGACGCTACCTGCGCCTCGAGCGTCGTGTTCGCCGGGTCCGCGAACGTCAGCGGCGTGAACCAGGCAACATTGGCGAGCCCCGGGACATTGCGCCGCGCCGGCTCGTCGGTCACACCGGGATGGGTGCGGTTGCCATCGGCAAAAGCATGCTTCTGCTCGTGGCAGGTAGCGCAGGACATCGTGCCGTCCGCCGAGAGGTCGGCATCGTAGAACAACCGCCTGCCAAGCTCCACCTTTGCGGCGGTCATGGGATTGTCGGCCGGGATCGGTGGCGCCGAAACTCCGGCAGGCAGCGTCCAGCGCCATACGGGCTCCGACGCTTTCGACAGAAGCCCGGCTGAGAATAATATCAGCAGGGATCCGGTTGACAGCCATACCAGCAATTTGTGTTGGACCGACACGGGGATCATGGCATGCACGTGCGTGACGCGCTCGCGTTGTTCTCGGCCGCTAGCGATTGAGACTGGTCCGTCCAAGGCGCGAGTTTTTCTGCGGACGCGACCAAAGTGGCGCAGGCGGGCATCGCGACGTCCTGCGCTTTGGCAAATCCCGCCGCAGCAGCAACCGACGCCGATGCACCCGACGTCGGATCCCACACCCTTGCCCTGCGCATACCTGCGCTCCCCGTCATTGTGTTTATATGAATATAATGAAATCGCCGCTCGCACAATGTCGGCCGCCGCGCTGCAAGGCTTTGGCGGAATGCCCGCGATCGCTCCTGAAACTCGAAAACCGCGTTAGAGGGAGCGACTATCGGGATAAGCAAAGTTGATCGAACCGGGATTGCGCGCCGCTGCCGTTGTCGAAGCATCGGATGACATCGACTGCAACGACCCTATTCCCGCATTGGCCTTGTTACGGAGAATTAACGCAATAATCGCAAGGGCGGTCCATTTCAGTTGTGATAGGCTCGGTACAAGCGCCCGAGTTGTCGCTGCCCGGGTTAACTGCAAGTCGTTGCCAGAACCACGAAAGTTCGGTGGCCTCTGTGCAAAGTTTATGAATACCTCGACGGCGAACTCATGGACCAGCCCGTAGACCCCGCTCACAAACCCCCGCTCGCCGAGTCCGTTCAGAAAGGTCCGCGCACGTCGCGACGGCGCTTCGCCTGGTTCGCTCTGCTGGTTCTCGTGGCAGGCGTCGGCGCCCTGCTGTGGCGACAGCATCAGCAAACCCAGCGCGCGGCGGGTAAAGGCCGCGTCGCGCCGCCCACATCGGTGGCGGTCCAGGCTGCCGGCAAAGGCGACATCGGAATCAACCTCAATGCGCTCGGTACCGTTACGTCGCTGGCCACGGTTACCGTCAGAACCCAGATCAGCGGCTATTTGATAAAGATCGATTTCAAGGAAGGGCAAGAAGTCAAGAAAGGCGACCTGCTTGCCGAGATCGACCCGCGTCCTTACGAAGCCGCGCTGGCTCAAGCGAGTGGAAATCTGACACGTGACCAAGCTCTGCTAAAGGGCGCCAAGGTCGATCTGACCCGCTATCAGGGACTGGCTGCGCAGAACGCGGTGCCGCACCAGACGCTCGATACCCAAGTGGCGCTGGTCGCCCAGTATCAAGGCACTGTCGAGGCCGACACCGCTGCGGTGAAAGCCGCGCAGGTCAATCTGCAATACTGCCACATCGTCTCGCCGATCGACGGCCGGGTCGGCCTGCGCCAGGTCGATCAAGGCAACTACGTCACGCCGGGTGACACCAACGGCCTCGTCGTCATTACGCAGTTGGACCCGATCAGCGTCCTGTTCACGGTGCCGGAGGACAACCTGCAGGCGATTGCAAAGCGCCTGCAGGCGGGCGCCTCTCTGCCCACCACCACCTTTGACCGCAGCGATTCACACAAGATCGCCGACGGCACGCTCCAGACCTTCGACAGCCAGATCGACCCGACCACCGGCACCATCAAGCTGCGGGCATTGTTTCCAAACCCTGCACGCACCCTCTATCCGAACCAGTTCGTCAACGTCCGGCTTCTGGTTGATGTCCATGGCAACGTCGTTGTGATGCCGACAGCCGGCGTTCAGCGCGGCGTTCCCGGCACCTTCGTCTATCTCGTCAATCCGGACAGCACTGTATCCGTCCGCAAGGTTTCGCTCGGTGTGACTGACGGCGAGCGCGTCGAGGTTTTATCGGGCTTGTCGCCCGGAGACCGCGTCGTGATCGATGGCGCCGACAAACTACGCGACGGCGCCAAGGTCGCCGTCCGCGCGGAGCCAGCCGGCAGCAGCGCGAATCCTGCGTCAGGTAACGCCCCCGGCAATGAACGACATCCGGATAGCGGGAAACGATGAGTCCGTCGCGACCTTTTATCCTGAGGCCGGTGGCCACAACGCTCCTGATGGTGGCGATCATGCTGTCCGGCTTGATCGCCTTTCGCTTCCTGCCGGTCGCAGCGCTTCCCGAGGTCGATTATCCGACCATCCAGGTGCAGACGTTCTATCCGGGCGCGAGCCCGGATATCATGACATCCTCCGTCACCGCGCCGCTGGAAGTACAACTCGGCCAGATGCCGAACCTCACGCAGATGAGTTCGGTGAGTTCGGCCGGAGCCTCGGTCATCACGCTGCAATTCGGGCTTAACATTTCGCTCGACGTCGCCGAGCAGGAGGTGCAGGCGGCGATCAATGCGGCCGGCAATCTGCTCCCGTCCGACCTGCCCGCCCCGCCGATTTACGCCAAGGTCAATCCCGCCGACGCGCCGATCCTGACGTTGGGATTGACCTCGGCAACGATGCCCCTGACGCAGGTCGAGGATTTTGCCGACACGCGACTGGCGCAGAAGATCTCTCAGCTTCCAGGGGTCGGACTCGTCAGCATCAGCGGCGGACAACGGCCCGCCGTACGAATTCGCGCCGACATCCGCAAACTTGCCGCTTACGGATTGAACATCGACGATCTGCGCACGACGCTCGGCAACGCCAACGTCAATACGCCCAAGGGAAACTTTGACGGGCCGATGCGCGCCTCCACCATCAACGCCAACGACCAGATCCGCAATGCAGCCGACTACAAGTCGCTGATCGTTGCCTACAAGAACGGCTCGCCGGTGCGCCTCTCGGATGTCGGCGACGTAATCGAGGGTGCGCAGAACGACAAGCTCGGCGCCTGGATGAACAAGACTCCGGCGGTCATCCTGAACATTCAGCGGCAACCGGGCGCCAATGTGATTTCCGTCGCCGACGGCATCAAGGCGCTGCTGCCGCAACTGCAGGCTTCGCTGCCCAGCACCATCGACGTCCACGTTCTCACCGATCGCACCGTCACCATCCGCGCATCGGTACGGGACGTCGAGTACGAACTCGCGCTCGCAGTGATTCTGGTTGTGCTGGTGATCTTCGTCTTTCTCCGCAGCACGCGGGCAACCTTGATTCCGAGCCTTTCGGTGCCGCTGTCGCTGGTCGGCACGCTCGGCGCGATGTACCTGTTCGGATTCAGCCTCAACAATCTCTCGCTGATGGCGTTGACGATCGCGACCGGCTTCGTGGTCGACGACGCAATCGTCGTGATCGAAAACATTTCGCGCTATATCGAGGAAGGCGAGACACCACTGCAAGCCGCGCTGCGCGGCTCGGAACAGATCGGCTTCACCATCATCTCGCTCACGGTCTCGTTGATCGCGGTGCTGATTCCGCTGCTGTTCATGGGCGACGTGGTCGGGCGGCTGTTCCGCGAATTCGCCATAACGCTTTCGGTCACGATCCTGATCTCGGGCGTGGCCTCGCTGACGCTTGTGCCGATGGCGTGCGCAAAACTGTTGAAACGCGCGGCCGACCGGCGCGAAAACGCCTTCCAGCGTTACAGCCGAGATGCCCTCGCCCGGCTGATCGCGGGTTACGGCCGCGCGCTCAACTGGATGCTGGATCGTCAGACCTTCGTGCTGCTGGTCGCGCTGGGCACCTTCGCGTTGACGGGCGCACTCTACATTCTCATTCCCAAGGGATTCTTCCCGCTTCAGGACACCGGCGTCATCCAGGCGATCTCGGAGGCGCCGCAATCCGTATCCTTCGCGGCGATGGCCGAACGCCAGCAGCAATTGGCTTCCACCATCCTCGAAGATCCGGATGTCGCCAGCCTGTCGTCGTTCATCGGCGTTGACGGCACCAATACGACGCTGAACAGCGGCCGCATCCTGATCAATCTCAAGCCCCATGATCAACGTCGATCCGGCATCGTCGCGGTGATGCGGCGCATCAAAACTCGCGCAGCCGCCCTTCCCGGCATCACTCTCTACATGCAGCCGGTGCAGGACCTGACCATCGAAGGCACCGTCAGCAGAACCCAATATCAATTCATGCTCGAAGACGCCGATGCGGCGCAACTCACCGAATGGACGCCCAAACTGATAGACCGGCTGAACGAACTGCCGCAGCTCGCCGATGTCTCCAGCGATATTTCCGCACGGGGGCTGACGGTGTTCGTCGACATCGACCGCGATCAGGCCGCCCGGTTCGGCATCACGCCCGCCACCATCGATAACGCGCTTTATGATTCCTACGGGCAACGGATCGTCTCGACGATCTTCACCAATTCGAACCAGTATCGCGTGATACTCGAAGCCGATCCGGCGCTGCAAACCTCGCTGCAGTCGCTGTCGTCGATATATCTTCCATCCTCGGTCGGCAGCAAGCCGGTGCCGCTTTCGGCCATGGCGAGGATAAGGGAGGAAACCGCGCCGCTGCAGGTGGCTCATCTCGGCCAGTTTCCCGCGACGACCGTCTCGTTCAATCTCGCGCCGGGCGCATCGCTGGGTGAGGCTGTGGCAGCGATCAAACAGGCGCAGGCTGACATCGGATTGCCGCCGAGCATCATCAGTTCGTTCCAGGGCGCGGCACTGGCGTTTCAGTCTTCGCTTTCAAACCAGATATTCCTGATTCTGGCAGCCATCATCACGGTCTATATCGTGCTGGGCGTACTCTATGAGAGCTTCATTCACCCGCTCACCATTCTTTCGACGCTGCCCTCTGCCGGCATCGGCGCGCTGCTGGCGCTGATGGTCGCCGGACAGGATCTCACCATCGTCGCAATCATCGGCATCATCCTGCTCATCGGCATCGTGAAGAAAAACGCCATCATGATGATCGACTTCGCGCTCGATGCCGAACGGAACGAAGGCAAGCCGCCGCGTGAAGCGATCTATCAGGCTTGTCTGTTGCGGTTCCGTCCCATTCTGATGACTACAATGGCCGCCGTGCTCGGCGCATTGCCGTTGATGCTGGGGACCGGCGCAGGCTCCGAACTGCGGCATCCGCTCGGCATCTCCATCGTCGGCGGTTTGTTGGTGAGCCAGTTGTTGACGCTGTTCACCACGCCGGTGATTTACCTCTGGTTCGACCGCATCGCCCTGCGTATCTCGGGGCAATCGCTCAGCGACCAGCAAGCCGCCGACGGTGTCGAGCCGTGAGCCTGTCGAGCCCCTTCATCCGCCGCCCGGTCGCTACGACGCTGCTGACCATCGGGCTCGCGGCTGTGGGAATCGTCGCTTTCTTCAAACTTCCGGTCTCGCCGCTGCCTGAGGTCGAATTTCCGACAATCTCGGTGCGTGCCGCCCTGCCGGGCGGCAGTCCGCAGGATGTCGCCACCACGGTCGCGAGCCCGCTCGAGCGACACCTGGGCCAGATCGCAGACGTCACCGAAATGACGTCGGTGAGCACGATGGGGTCGACGCGCATCACGTTGCAATTCGGCCTCAGTCGCAACATCGACGGCGCTGCGCGCGACGTGCAGGCGGCCATCAACGCTGCTCGCGCGGACTTGCCGACCAGCCTCCGCGCCAACCCGACCTATCGCAAAGTCAACCCGGCCGACGCGCCGATCATGGTGCTGACGCTGACCTCCAACACGCTGGAACGCGGCAAGCTATACGATGCCGCATCGACGGTGCTGTCGCAAAAACTGTCGCAGGTCGAAGGCATCGGCGAGGTCACGGTCGGCGGCAGTTCGCTCCCGGCGGTGCGGGTCGAACTCATACCGCAAGCGCTCTACAAGTATGGCATCGGGCTTGAGGATGTCCGCGCCGCGATTTCTAGCGCCAACGCGCACAGCCCGAAAGGCGGCATCGACGTCGGAAACCGACGTTACCAGATTTATGCGAACGATCAGGCCAACGAGGCGCAGCAATACAAGTCGCTGGTGATCGCCTATCGCAATGGCGCGGCCGTTCGCCTCTCCGATATCGGTGAAGTGACCGACTCGGTCGAGAACCTTCGCAACGCAGGCCTGGCCAACGGCAAGCCAGCCGTCCTCATCATCCTTTACCGGCAGCCTGGCGCCAACATCATCGGCATCGTCGATCGCGTGATTGCGCTGCTGCCCCAATTGCGCGCGTCGGTATCGCCGGCCATCGACATCGACGTCGCCGTAGACCGATCCACCACCATCAGATCATCCCTGCATGACGTCGAAATCACGTTGCTACTGGCTGTCTTTCTGGTGGTTGTCGTGGTCTTCCTCTTCCTGCGCAACGGCCGCGCGACGCTGATCCCTGTCGTCGCGGTATCGGTTTCGCTAACCGCGACTTTCGCGGTGATGTATTTGATCGGCTACAGCCTCGACAACCTCTCACTGATGGCGCTCACGGTCGCGGCCGGCTTCGTCGTGGACGACGCCATCGTCGTTCTCGAAAACGTCACGCGCCACATCGAGGCCGGGATGTCCCGACTCGACGCAGCTCTGCTCGGCGCGAAGGAAGTCGGCTTTACCGTGCTTTCAATGAGCGTGTCGCTGATCGCGGTCTTCATTCCGATTCTGCTGATGGGCGGCATCGTAGGCCGGCTGTTTCGCGAATTCGCGATGACGATCACGATCGCGATTTTGCTTTCTCTGGTAATTTCGCTGGCGACCACTCCGATGATGTGCGCCATACTGCTTCGCAAGGATACCGGTCGCGGACATGGGCGACTCCACCAGGCCAGCGAGCGTGCTTTCGAGAAGATGCTGAGCGGCTACCGGAGCACGCTCGCGGTCGCGCTCCGCCATCCGCGCTCGGTGATGGCGGTCCTGCTCGCGGTCCTCGGACTTAATTTCTACCTGTATGACATCATTCCGAAGGGCTTTTTCCCCCAGCAGGATACGGGGCGGCTGATCGGCATTATCCAGGCGGACCAGAGCATCTCCTTTCAATTGATGCAGCAGAAACTCACGCAGTTCGTCAGCATCCTGAAGAAAGACCCCGCGGTCGAGACCGTCGTCGGCTTCACCGGCGGCAGCCAGACCAATTCGGGATTCATGTTCGTCTCGTTGCAGCCGCGCGACAAACGCAGGATTCCTGCAGATCGCGTCATTGCCCGCCTGCGCGGCGAACTCGCCGTCGTGCCGGGCGCGACGCTCTATCTTCAAGCCGTGCAGGACATTGGGGCCGGAGGGCGCGCCAGCGCCGCGCAGTATCAATACACGCTGCAAAGTCCCTCGCTGGAAGAACTCAATGAGTGGACGCCAAAAATCACTGCCGCACTTCAGCACGATTCCATCATTGCCGACGTCAACAGCGACCAGCAAAACAAAGGCCTCGAGTCCAACCTCGTGATCGATCGCGATGCCGCCGCGCAACTCGGAATCACAGTCAGCCAGATCGATAACACGCTCTACGATGCTTTTGGCCAGCGTCAGGTCTCCACCATCTATGTCACACGCAACCAGTATCACGTCGTCATGGAGGTGGCGCCGCGTTACTGGCAAAATCCGGAAACGTTGAAGAACGTCTTCATCAGCACCTCGGGCGGCGCCGTCGGCGGCTCGCAGGCGACCAACGCCATTACAGGAACGATAGTCGCGCCGGGACAATCGGCGTCGGCAAATTCGGCCAATGCCGTTCGCAACCTCGCGACCAACTCGATCGGCGCAACCGGCAAAGGTGTCTCCTCGACAGGCTCCGCGGTGAGCACCGCACAGGAAACGATGATTCCACTTTCCGCCGTCGCTCGCTTCGCACGCGGCGCAACGCCGCTCGCGATCAACCATCAGGGACTTCTGGTCGCGAATACCATTTCGTTCAATCTCCCGCCGAACGTATCGCTGAGCGCCGCAACCGCCGCGATCGAGGCGACGATGAATCGGATCGGCGTTCCGGCGACGATCCACGGCAGCTTTCAGGGCACCGCGAAGATATTCCGGGATTCGCTCAACAATCAGCCCTTCCTGATTCTCGCTGCGCTTTTGACGATCTATATCGTCCTCGGCATGCTCTATGAAAGCTATGTCCATCCTCTGACGATTTTGTCCACTCTGCCATCTGCGGGCGTCGGCGCGCTGCTGGCGCTGATGGCGTTCAATACCGAATTCAGCATCATGTCGCTGATCGGCATCATCCTGCTGATCGGCATCGTGAAGAAAAACGCAATCATGATGATCGACTTTGCGCTTGAGGCCGAACGCACGCGCGGCTTGTCCTCATTCGACGCGATCTACGAGGCCAGCCTGATCCGGTTCCGACCGATCATGATGACGACGATGGCCGCACTGCTCGGCGCGCTGCCGCTCGCGATCGGCATGGGCGAAGGCAGCGAGTTGCGGCGGCCGCTCGGAATCGCAATCGTCGGCGGCCTCATCCTCAGTCAAATGCTGACGCTCTATACCACGCCCGTCATCTATCTCTATCTCGATCGTTTCCGGCTATGGTCGCAGCGCCTCAAAACCGGCCGTCAGCACACGATCCCGCCGCAGGCGCAGCCCGGGGAATGACAGTGCATGTGGCTTGCCGACAACACAATGAGCGACATCGTAGTGGTGATCTGGAGATCGGTGAGGCCGCACTCTTGCCGCCGCGCAAGAGTTAAGACACGATTACATCGACAATGCGTTTGGGGCCCAGATGTACAGCGAGATAGAAAGGTCCGTCCGCGCAGCCACACGACACGGCCGCGCGCGATCTATCGCGCCGCTGCTCTCACTCGCGCTGCTCGCGCCATCCCTGTGCGGATGCATTCTCGGCAGCGACCGGCCCGCGCTAGATCTCCAGATCCCGGCGAAATACCGTGAGGCATCATCGGTCACGCCAGACGCGGCCGTGCCGTCACTCGACTGGTGGCGCGGATTTCGATCCAGCGAATTGACCTCGCTGATGGAAGCAGCGCAGACGGCAAATCTGGATATCGCCGTGGCCTACGCGCAGATCATCCAGGCCGATGCGCAGGTCGGCATCGCGGGCGCGCCGCTGTTGCCATCGATCACCGGAACAGCGAACGCTGAACGCGCGCGCAGCGCGGCCTCCTCGACCGGCGGCACCGCAATGCCTTCGTTCCAGTTTTCGCAATTCAACGTCGGCCTCACCGCGAGCTACATGCTCGACTTCTGGGGCAAGAACCGCGCGGCGCTCTATGCATCCGAGGAAAATGCAACGGTCGCCCGATACAATCGCGACGTCGTAACCCTCACGACGGTCGTGACCGTCGCCAATACCTATTTCCAGATTTTGGCGGCGCAGGATCAACTGCGCGTCACCCGTCGCAATCTCGCGGCAGCCGAGCGCATCCTCGATCTCATCAAGAAGCAATTCGCCGGCGGCACTGCATCGCAACTCGACGTCTCGCAACAGGAAGCGCTGGTGGCGACGCAGCGCGCCGCCATTCCGCCGCTTGAAGTGACGATGCGACAGAACATGGCCGCTCTTGCGGTCCTCATTGCGCGCGCGCCGGCCGATTTCAAGGTGACCGGGGGAACAACAACGCAAATCACCGTTCCTCGAATTACACCCGGCCTGCCTTCGGAACTTCTGTATCAAAGGCCTGACGTCCGCCAGGCCGAAGCGCAGCTTGCGTCGTCCAATTTCAGCGTTGAAGCCGCGCGCGCTGCATTTTTTCCGCAAATCCAGCTCACCGGCCAGACCGGATCGCAAAGCGCAGCGCTGGCATCGCTGTTCGGACCGGGTGGATGGTACTACACGCTCGCGGCCAGTCTGACCCAGCCGATCTTCGACGGCTTCCTGCTCGAAAGCCAGTTGAAGCAGGCGAAGGGCGTACAGCTTCAATATCTGCAAGCGTATCGCAAGGCCGTGCTGTCCGCCTTCGCCGACGTCGAGAAGGCCCTCGTCGCTCTTCACCAGTATACCAGGCAGGAGCGGCTGCAGGCTGAGGTCGTGGCGGCATCCCGCAAGGCGTTCGATGTCGCCGAGACGCAGTTGCGCGGCGGCACGGTCAACCTCATCACCGTGCTGCAGACCCAGCAGACCCTTTTCACAGCGGAGAACAACCTGATCCAGGTGCGACTGACAAAACTGCTCGCGGCCAGCAGCCTGTTTCAGGCATTAGGCGGCGGCTGGATCCCGAACTGGACGGCAGCTCTCGGCGCCCGTCGTCCATCCCATCCGCAGTTCTGATCCGATCGATCGAAAATACGTTTCTAACAAAGATCTTTGGCTGCAAGGGCGCCGCTTCTTCCGATTCTCACAAATGCCGGCGGGATGTTCATGGGCATGGCTCATTCTTTGCCGTCAGCAGATGACGGCATGGCGACCACCCGCTGTCCATGCGTCAGCGTGCGTACGGCGTCGTCGACGCTGCGGTAGATTCCATCCGGACCCAGCATGGCGGCGATGCCGAAGCGCGAAAGCGCCTTCTGCGCTCTGATCGATTCCAGCCGGGCGATCGAAAAGGTCATTCCGGCATCTCGGCAATAGGCGATCACCTCGCGCAAGGTCTGCGCCGCGGTATAGTCGATATCTATGATGCTGCTGGCTTCGAATACCACATGCTTCAAGTTTCCCGCGCGCCGTTCCACCATCGCTTGGAAGTCCTGGCGGAAGCGATTTGCGTTGACGAAGGAGAGCGGCGCCTGGAACGCCACCACCAGCACGCCTGCGATCCGCTCGCCCGCCGGCTTGCTGTCCGGCGGCCACCATATGGAGGTGCCCGGCACGTGCTCGAGCTCGATCGCTCTCGCCTGGGTGATGGTCCACACGCCGTGCAGCAGCGACAGGCCGATGCCGATGGCGACGCCGATCTCAATCGGCAGCGCCACGATCGCGAGCGCGGTAGCGAAGATCAGCAAGAATTCCGTCGGAGCCTGGCGCAGAGTTGCCATGAAGGTTTGCCAGCGCAATATCCGCGTTGCCACGAAAAACAGGATACCGGCCAGCGCCGCATGCGGCACGTTCTTCAAAGGCTCCGTACCGAACAGCACAAGCACCAACACGATGGCTGCGGCCAGCAAGCCGGCGAGCTGCGAGCGACCGCCGGTTTCGACAGAGATCGCTGTCCGGGGCGGACTGGAATTGACCGGGAACGCGCCGATGAAACCGGACAGCAGGCTGCCCGCGCCGACGCCGATGAAATCGCGGTTGACGTCGTCAGGGTCGGAAGCACCGTTGCCGCTGAAGGAACGCGCTGTAGCCGCTGTCTGAACCATGATGACGATCGTAACCAGAAGGGTCAGAGGCACCAGCGTGCGCATGTCTTCGAACGTCACCTCGGGCAGGTGCAAGCCAGGCGCGGCGGTCGGCAGTGTACCGAGGGTCGCGACGCCGCGTGTCGGCAGACCGAAGGCGACCACCACCAGCGTGGCCGCCGCCAGTGCGATCAGGGGACCGGGAATGCGCGCACTGATGCGCTCGCACAAAGCGACGGCGGCGAACACGGCTGCGCCGATGGCGGCGCTATAGGGATTGATGTCACTTAGGCCGTCGTAGACCGCTGCGAGGCGGTGGAAGACGTCTCCGCTTCCGGACGGAAGGCCGAGCAGTTCGGGAAGCTGGGACGCAACAATATGGATCGATATTCCGGCAAGGAAGCCGGCGGTGACCGGCACCGAGAGCAGATCGGCGACCCAACCAAGCCGCAGCAGGCCAGCAACCGTCACTGTGGCGCCGACCATCAGCGCAAGCAGTGCGGCCAGCGCCTGGTAATGTGGCGAGCCAGAGGCGGCCAGAATCACGAGGCCCGCCGCGAAGATCGGCGTGATGGTGGAATCCGCCCCAACGGAAATGTGGCGGCTCGCGCCGAGCAGCGCGAAGGCTACGGTGCCTGCCATGAAAGCGAGGAAGCCGGCTTGGGGGGAGAGGTCACCGAGGCGCGCGGTGGCCATCTGCTCGGGGATGGCAATGGCGGCCAGTGTCAGACCAGCGAAGGCGTCACCGCCCAGATCCTTGCGGCTCCAGCCGCGCACGGAGGCGAACAGCGGGGACCGTCCGGGACCTTGCATCAGCGCTACCTTGCCAATTGCACTTGCGCGTTACCTGATCAAAGTATCACGCAACCCGTCCGGAAATAAACCTATGCTCGGCGGTTTTACTCGGCGGCTCATCGACAAGGATTGGGCCAGCATGACAAGTTCAGGCTGCCGATATTCGAGGATATTCGGGTTCATTCGGTGGCGATACGAGCGATGCGTGCATCGGCGCCGAGTTGTCGCAAGCTCACGAATGATGCGGCCTGCAATTACTCCTCAAAGCGGCGGCGCTAAAAATGGATTCATCAAAATGGAGCAACGGTCGCAAGCATCGCGCCGTAACGCCCTCTCCGGCGGTTCTTTCGATTGCTCTGCCTTTTATCTTTTATGGCAGAATGTCGCTTCTTCCGGGCTTTGCGTACTTGATGTTCTCGTCGCCCCCCTTCTCTATCTTCATCTTCTTGCGTCTGACATGCAGTCTTCCTCTTGCTGGGTGTAGAGGTAACGTGCGCTCGGTACGCGTTCCGAACGGAACTGTGGTTCCTTCATTGCCGTTATTGCGTTCTTCACGACACTCGACGTTTATCTCGATGATGAGAAGAACGTTTCGCGCTCCCATCTTCCTCTCGCGGAAAGGAGCGCGAAATAAAGCAGCAGCAACATTTGAAACGAACAGTGAAGAAAACCCAAAAGCCGGGAACGCCGCTAAAATCGAGGGGCCGGCGAACTCGCCCGAATTGAACAGGGAAATAATCGGAACAGACACGCTGCCAGCGCATTGGCTTCTAGGGTGGTTTGACATGATCTTGCCCGCCGTGTCTTCCACCCGGCGGGCTTTTTTCTTCAATGGTGCGAGGTTCCTGCCGTGCACTGCATCCGACTTTCATCGGAACGCATTTCCCGATCGCGGGTTGACCGATAACAGATCAGAAAGGAGAGGCTCAGATGTCAGATCAGAACAAGCAAGATCAGGACCGTCAGAAGCAGGCTCAGGGACAGCAGCAGCGTAACGAGTCCGAACGGAAGGCCGAAATCCGAAAGGGCGTCCAGGAAGACATGCCCGATAAGAAACAGGGCCAGGAAAATACCGAGTACAGCGGTGGGACCTGATTGAGTTTTGCAAACGTGCCCCGGCTCCTGGGAGCCGGGGCTTCAGCCTTCGACAGGAGGAACGATGCCGCACCAAGAAGATGGACGCATAGTTGAGACAGCAATCGAAGCGCGCGGCGCCGAACGGGGACCGACGGTTCGCAATGTGCTGTTCGCGGGAACGGGACTGGTCGTCGCCGCCTTCGTGTTGGTGTATCTGGTGTATTTTGGCGCTTGAGAGCACGACAGAGGGCGACTGAGTAACGTGTATGTCAGCCTGCTCAGACAGGCGCTTCATCCAGTACGCTATGATCCCGAAATCATATCGACATTGAGCCCGCCATAATCGGCAGGCTCTTCGGGTTCTTCACCGGCGGATTCTTCACCGGCCCTGGATTGCCCGTGGTCATGCCCGTGGTCACTGGTTTTCTTTTGCAAGGAGCAACGTCCGATTTCCGGAATCAATCTGCCGGGCGGGCTTCCTTGTCCACCAGTCTCTCATCATCCAGGCCAGTTCCACTGCGTCCCCGGAGGGCGGACCTCCCGCTTGCGCCTGGGCGAAATCTTTCTGTAGCGAGGGAACTTTCTGCAGCTTGGGAACATTGTGGAACCAATGTGTAGTCTCCGAAAAGCAGGAGGACCATCATGGATGAAGACAGGCCGGACCCAATGCCGCAGGGACCGACAAATAATCTGTTCCTTGCCGCTGGCAGCTTTGGACTTGTAGCATTTTTTATCGGGTTCGGACTCATTGCAGCATCCGGCCTTGGATTTTTACGTTGAATGCTACCGATAGACCGGTTGCGACGTCTCCGATCTCGGCTTGGTTCAATTATTCGCTCCCTGTCCAGTAATCCGCTGGTGTGATTTCCGCGCCGGCGGGTTACGTGTGCGAACTGAAGCTCACATGAATTTGCATGGCCCCATAGATTTGCATCGCCGTCAGTTTCGTTGATATGATTCTCCGCAGCCGGCGCTATTTCTTCGTCCCTTGGTGCTGGCGATGGTCGCCAAGGTTCGCCTCCAATGCCTTGGCGACCTTTCACCACAGCGCTGCTTGATGCTTGGTCCCGCGTTAGTGCGCATGGCTCGCACTGGAGCATCATTTCCACTCCAGTTCGTCACCTCTAGTTGAGGGGTGGGCTGAAGAAGACGCCGTTCCGATCCCGCTCGCTTCGCGAAGACGAAGACATACCGCATTGTCGCTGCGGGCAGTCCTTGGTGCCAACGGTCAAAAAACGCTACGCTTTGCGTTATTGCGACATACCAATGCTGGGAGATGGGCTTGGCGAGAAAACGCATCGGCATTCTCACGGGCGGTGGCGACGTCCCCGGCCTCAATGCAATCATCAAGACCGTGACCTATCGCGGCAGCGAGGATGATATCGAGGTCGTGGGCCTCCGCCGCGGCTGGGAGGCCCTGACGCACCTGAATCTCGAGGATCCGGCCAGCAGGTCTCACTATCTCATCCCGCTGAGCCGCGAAAACACGCGCACCGTCGACCGGCATGGCGGCACCATGCTGCACTCGAGCCGCACCAATCCGTCCAAAATGAAAAGCTTGCCCGACCATCTCGTCGGCACTGATTTTCCGGCCACCACGAATGCCAACGGCGAGACCAGTTGGGACCTGACCGGCCAGGTGCTCGCAAATCTGTCAGGACTGGGCATCGAACATCTGATCGCCATCGGCGGCGACGACACGCTCAGTTATGCGGCCAGGCTCAACGAACTCGGCGTCGAGATCATCGCCATCCCGAAGACGATGGATAACGATGTCCGCAACACCGAATACTGCATTGGCTTCTCGACCGCCATCACCCGCGCCAGCGATGCCATCCAGCGGCAGCGCACCACCGTCGGCTCGCACGAGCGCATCGGCATTTTCCGCATCTTTGGCCGCGATGCCGGATTTACCGCGCTCTATACCGCATACGCGACCTCGATACGGTGCGTCATACCGGAGTACAAGGTCGATCTCGACAAACTGATCCGGTTGCTTATCGAGGAGAAGCGCGCCAACCCAAGCAATTACGCGCTGATCGTGCTCAGCGAGGGCGCGGAGTGGGAAGGCTACAGGCCGCAGGAATACGGTGAACCCGACGCCTACGGCCATCGCAAGAAGGCCAACGTGGCCGAAGCACTTGCTGACGAGATCAAGCGGCGTTCCGGCGAGGAAACGATCGTTTCTGACCTCACCTATGACCTGCGATCGGGCGATCCGGACTTCATCGACAAGCTCGTTGCCCTGACTTTCGGCAACATGGCCTACGACGCGGTCCTGAAAGGCAGGACCGGCCTGATGTCGGCTCTGGTAGAGGGCCACTACGACCTGGTGCCCATTCCTGACGCCAAGCTCGGGCCACGCAAATTGGACGTGGCCAGCATGTACAACACAGCGCGCTATCGTCCCCTCTACGCCAACAAGCGGGGCCTGCCGATCTTTCTCAACCGCGCGTCATAAGGCGCAGATCTTGGAGCCACATTGACCTGACGAAAGTGGCCGTCGACCTTTAACACTTCGGGCAAAGCCCCGCGGCCGCATGATTCGTCCGCACGATCTGAAAGCTCACGCGGATTTGCTCCGTCGCGCTTTCCGTTCTGGTATGGTTGAACGCAACCGGCGCCATCTTGTTCGTCCCTTTGGCGCTGGCAACGGCCGTCAGGGTGCTCACCAACGCCTTGGCGGCCTCGCGCAAAGCAGGCGGACGGCGCATGGAACAGCGCATACCCGATCCTGGATCCCTTTCGATCGCGCCCATCGGCCGCGACGAACTGCGAACCTGCGAGGCGTGGCGAATTGCCTTCACCGGCCAGCGCAAGGATCACCGCTATTATGAGATCATTGCGGACACCATCCGCGATCACTTTGAGTACGGCTATTTCGCGATCCGCGATGCGTCAGGCCGGGTGCTTGCAGTGCAGCCATATTTTCTGCTCGACCAGGATTTGCTGGAAGGCGTCAAGCTCGATCGTTCGTCGCTCGTCGCGCGCATCCGCCGCCATCATCCGCGTTTTTTGAAGCTGCGCACACTGATGCTCGGCTGCACGGCGGGAGAAGGACATCTTGCGACCAGCAAGTATCTTTCGCCCGCGGTCGTCGCAGGGACCTTGGCGCAGGGTATCGTTGCCCAGGCGCATGCGTTGGGGACGCAAATGATTGTGCTCAAAGAATTTCCGCGCGGCGATCGCCGCGATCTTGCGTGTTTTGAGCGCGAAGGGTTCGGTCGCGCGCCGAGCATGCCGATGACGACGCTCGACATCGACTACCGCAGTTTCGATGACTATATGCAGAATGCGTTAAGTGCGAAGACGCGTCGTGATCTGCGCAAGAAGCTTCGCGCCGCTGACAGTTCCGATCTTAAAATGACGGTAACCGATAATGCGGCGAGCTTTATCGACGAGCTCTATCCGCTCTATCTTCAGACCTACGAGCGCTCCAATTTTCATTTCGAGAAACTGACCAAGGACTACTTCCGCCGTCTTGGTTGCGAGATGAGCGACAAGACCCGCTTCTTCATCTGGTATCGCGGAAATACCCTGATTGCATTCGCGCTGTGCATGGTGGAGAGCGACGAGATCTTCGCGGAATATCTCGGCCTTGACTATGACTTCGCCCTCGACCTCCATCTTTATCACTACATTTCACGCGACGTAATTAGCTGGGCGATGACACATGGCTACAAGCGCTTCCGCAGCAGCGGGCTGAATTACGATCCTAAGCTGCACCTACGCCATCAGCTCGACCCCATCGATCTTTATGTGCGTCTCGTCTCCCCGGCCGCCAACCGGATCATGCGCCTGATGCTGCCGTGGATCGTGCCGGTGCGCTATGATGCGACACTACCGAAGTTTTCCGACTATCATCAGATTTGGTGACAGGTCTCCGCCGGGAAAAACGGGGATCTAACGCGCGGCACGTGATGAATGGTACCGGCGATTTCTCGGAGGGATCGCCAAACTATTGGAACAATCCGGCGCCCACCCAAGCCGTAGCGCGCGGCTGGGACCCTCATAGCTGGTGCGGAGCGGTGCGCCGATCCAATCTGGGCTAGCCTCAAGTTAACGCCGGTCAACAGGCGTATAATCTGGGGAGTCTTTGAATGGGCGATATAGAACCCCCATTGGATCCAAAGGAAGCCTTGAACGATATCCGAACGCTGGCACGCTTCGCGCTGCAGAGCGACAACAAGGATGTCATGCAGCGCGATCTTGAGATGATACTGACGATTGCGGAGATGGCGCTGTCGCAACGCCAGAAATAGAAACCGGCCCGGGTCGGGACTACGGTTTTTCGCCGACGGATCGAAACTTAATCCAGCCAAAGGTGTTGGCTGGAGATCGGGGGCTTGCTCAACACGGAGGCTTCTGATGTGTGATTATAGCTTGGAGCACGTTGCTTCCCGCCCCGCCGCCGCCGGCCAGCAACTGGTGATTACTCGGTTTCCCCCACTGATGACGCGCGGTTTTACCGAAGTCGGCGAGCCAGCCGTCGCGATTTGCCTGCTTCCGGGGACGGAAGTTGCGTTTGAGGGCGAAGTCAAGGCCGAGCCGAACTTTCCCTTGATGCCGAAGCGCAGGATTGGCGAGCGGCTCGCGCGCTTCCGTCAGGTCGCGCTCGACAAGCCGACGGCCCATCATGATGCGTTCGAATTTGCCAATGGCGAGATTGTGCTGCTCACCCGTCTGGTCTTGGGCCAGATCGCCACAGTGCTGCAACTCCCGCGTGGAATGGAGCGCGCGAGGGCAGCGGCCGAGCCAGGCACCAGGCAGACCCAAGGTGCTCAGGCAGCCGAGCGGGCTTGAAGAGGCATAAGTGAGGCTTGAGCCCGCGAGTTCCCTTATCGTCCGAGAGGAGCGTGTTCGTCGCCTTGCCTATATACGCCTCCTTCTCAGGAGTTGGATGCTCCAGCAAACCCTTGTGGCTCCGGAGCCCACCCGGAGCCGCCGGTTGCGGGACGTTTGAAGCTGATTGGCGCCATCGGCGATGATCACGAATTTACAAGGCTAACGAATTTACGGGGCTGTGGTGGCGGACACAGTCAGATGCGAACGGATTCCAAGTATTGATTTCCGATCTTGATTTGCCTTCGTGATCGGTCGCATCAGAAACTCAAATCCCGGTCGTCTCAAATAGAATCATTGTTGCATGACTTGCCGCGCCATCCGAATGGCATCAACGGCATCGGGCGTCACAGCGCACCTGAGTATTTCTGCATCGCGTTTTTGCAAGAATGTGAAGGCACCGGGCTGCGCGGGCTATATCGTTTCGTTTCCGGGAAAGCGTGTGCTTTATTTCGGTCGGACCGCCCCACACATATCGAACAGGTTCCGCGGTGAACCAGCGTCCGATCTTCCACGCTTGAGGGACCGCCGGCGATTATAGCGACGAAGCCATGGGGAAGCTCCGGAGCCGACCTGACTTAGAGAACTGCGATGGGAATTCGAGAAAGCCGTCTTCAACCGCCATGGCTGAGAGCCGCGATCGCCATCCTTCCGGTTGTCGCTGCATCGCTTCTCGGGCAGTGGGCGACCTATCCGAATCTCGCCCCCTGGTATGCGGGATTGGCCAAGCCGTGGTTCAACCCACCCAACTGGATCTTCGCGCCCGTCTGGACGAGTCTTTATCTGCTCATGGCATATTCGGTCTGGCGTATCCTGAAGGCCCCCGGAAACGACGCCGACCGACGCACGGCGCTCATGCTGTTCTTTGTCCAGCTCGCGCTCAATGCGCTTTGGTCATGGCTGTTCTTCGGCCTCAACAATCCGTTCACCGGCCTGATGAACATCGTGCCGCAACTGCTGGTCATCCTGGCGACGATCGACCGGTTTCGCAGGCTGGACCGTTCGGCCGCACTTTGTCTGGCGCCGCTGGCGGCATGGGTCGCTTTCGCGGCCCTGCTCAATTTCGAAATCTGGCGCCTGAACGGTTAGATGGTCGAAGCCCGGACAATGACTGGCAATATGCAACCCGGCGATGAGGCGCGGCCTGTCATCGTATGGTTTCGCGACGATCTGCGACTCTCGGACAATCCGGCTTTGCGCGCGGCCGCACAGTCCGGCCGTCCAATCGTTTGCGTTTTCATTCACGACGAAGAATCCGAAGGGCTGCGCCCTGTCGGAGGCGCCGCGCGATGGTGGCTGCACGGCTCGTTGCAGAAACTGGACGCCACGCTCGGAGACCGGGGCGGCCGCCTGTCGATTTATGCGGGTGCCGCGGCAACGGTCGTCCCCAGGCTCGTGGAAGGCTTCCATGCGGGGGCGGTCTTCTGGAACCGCAGATACGGCGCGGCGGAGCGAAAGGTAGACGAAGCTGTCAAGACAGCGTTGAAAGCCCAACAGATTGAAGCCAGCAGCTTCAACGGCCACCTGCTTTATGAGCCCTGGTCGATCAGGACCAAAGCGGGCGGACCGTTCCGCGTCTTTTCGGCTTTCTGGCGGGCCGCGCACGATGCCGGAGAACCCGAACCGCCGGCACCCGTTCCTTCGAAGCTCCGCTTCTTCAAGGAACCGGATATGGGCGGGCCCCGCCCGGTCGCACTCGCCGACCTCGCCTTGGAGCCGTCCGCGCCCGATTGGGCTGGCGGCATGCGGTCGGCCTGGCAGCCCGGCGAGGCCGGCGCGCAGGCGCAACTGGAGCGCTTTGCGGATGAGCACCTGGCGAACTATGCCGACTGCCGGGATTATCCTGGCCGGTCTTCGACATCGAGGCTGTCGCCCTATTTGCGCTTCGGAAACATCTCACCTCGTCAGGCGTGGCATGTTGCCAACGCCGCTGCCGGCGCGGGAGGACACGGCGCGAGCCGCAATCTGGAGAAATTCCAGTTCGAACTGGGCTGGCGCGAATTCTCCTACCACCTTCTATACTACAACTCCGACATGGCGGTACGTAACCTGCAGCCTAAATTCGACGCGATGCCGTGGCGCGATGACACGAACGCGCTCAAGGCATGGCAGCAGGGCAGGACAGGCTATCCGATCGTCGATGCGGGAATGCGCGAACTGTGGGACACAGGATGGATGCACAACCGCGTGCGCATGGTCGTCGCTTCCTTTCTGGTGAAACACCTGCTCATCGACTGGCGACAGGGCGAAATGTGGTTCTGGGACACGCTCGTCGACGCGGATTCCGCCAACAACCCTGCAAACTGGCAATGGGTGGCCGGCTCCGGCGCCGACGCCGCTCCCTATTTCCGGATATTCAATCCCGTTCTCCAGGGAGAAAAATTCGATCCCCAGGGCAACTATGTCCGGCGATGGGTTCCGGAGCTCGCAGACATTCCTCCATCTGTCATTCATCGCCCATGGGAAGCCGGGCCCGATATCGCTGGCTATCCCGTCAGGATCGTCGAGCATGGCGAGGCACGCCGCCGTGCGCTGGAAGCCTACGGCGATCTGGCCTGACGGATTTCGACTAGCCGAGTTCGGCGTATGGCGCGAGCGCTGCAGCGCAGATCAGTCAAGAAGCGGCATCAACCTTCGCCAGTTGTCCCTATCGCACATCAAGTCCGGGCATATTGATGGTGCAGTCCGCCCGGGATCGGACGGCAGACAATGCGTCCGGCCCTCTCCGCGGCGCCTGACATCGGCGCGTCCTTGTTCAATGACAAAGGGGTGCGCGTGCTGTTGTGGATAGCTCATGTATGAGAGCAGCACGGGACCCGCCAGTAGCGGGCCTTTCTCATCAGTCTCTGAAAATCTGAGAAATAACGGACTGGGTGGTGGCGGACGCAGTCTGGTGCGAACCGGTCTCAGTTCCCATTCCCTGCTTTCAGGGAAAACAACAGGGAAATTTTCGAAAATTGGGTCTGAAGGCACTTTCCGAGCCCGCATTCGTCAGAAAACTCAAAGATATCGAGATGGTTTCCCTGCCTCGAAAAACAGGGAATTCGGAAAAAGTATCAGGGAACTTTTTGTGGCTCATCAGGGAAGTAGAACGTTGCGCAGCGATGTTTATGAGACGCGCCAACTCCTGGACGCTTTCGTGCGAAAAATGATCCGGCCCTTCGATCGCAGTCTCTTCCTCTACGTGTTTTCAAATCGAATGCTCGCAGCTCGGGCGTCGATACCTGTGTCTACGGCCTTCGGCGTTAGCCCCGTGGGTCCCCAAAACTCGAACCTGAAAACCTGAAACTTGAACTTGAAATGAAAATCAAACTTGAAAACATTCCTGGGGACAATTTCGCACAAGGCTAACGGACTGATTGCGCTTTTTCATTCGGGCTCTTCGGGCCGATCTAACGAAATATTTCAACTTGAAAACGAACGCCCACCCAACGGCGCTCCGGAATAAAAACGCAAAGAATTCAAAGCCAACTTGAAAACTTGAATTCGAAATGTGAGCTGCTGCCGGTTTAGTGGACAGCCAGTTAAGCTAAACCCAGCTTTCGTTCGAA
>NZ_MKRN01000205.1:0-15923 GCF_001896955.1 Nitrobacter sp. 62-13
AAGGGCCGCTTTCTTCGCCTCTCACCCGCAAACTGGTTAGTCGGGCTTTCCGGGAAAAAGTTCAAATTTTCCAAAAAATAGCCGCCAAGTTCCAGTAGCGGAACCCTAAGTGGAGGAGAGACTAATTGGGAGGGGGTCACTTGACAAGAACACATCGGGAACGCTCACTAAGCACAATTTCAGAAGCAATTGTCGTCTCTGGGAAATGGGGCATTCGCTGAAATCTCGACCAATTTCCATCGCAAACCTTCAACTATCAATTCCGTCCGCTTACAAGCCCTGTCTGTTGTTAGGGTAACTTTCGACGTCGAACATAGACCAACCAAAGTCGTGGCCGGCATCAAATAAGGTCAAAATAAATTGAGCTTTTTATCTTTCTCGCATTCGTGTTTTGCTGATGCCGTTCTGATATCCAGGTAGCCGGTTTCTTTCTGGATTTGAGATAAGTTACGGTAAGCGAGCATCAGTTCGGCGCGACGCGCAATGTCCATCGCATTTGGTCCTGAACGGATGTCTCATCGGCGACAACCCCGCACGAGCGGGATCGGTGCTAAGGCCCGCCGCCAGCCAGGAAGCCATACTCCGGAAGACGCCGCTGGGCATCCGGTGACATCAAATAAAGCGCGAAGCGAAAGGCAGCTTCCCTGCGGTGCGCTTCCTTGATCGGCGTCAGTACCGTCAGACCGTAGTTGATAGGCATTGCGAGCGGCGCAGGCACTTCAACGCGGGTGATCGGCAGATCCGACGCCTTTTCAGTTTCGGCGCGGATTTTTGTATGCGAACTGCAATAGCCGATGAAGACATCAGCCTCGTGCCGTGTAAAGAAATAATGTATCGCCGTTTCGCCTGCTGGCAATTTAGGACTCGCTGGCCCTCCGACCAACTGATGCGCGTTTCTGATGAGCGCGTCCTTTGCGCCGCTGCGCACCATCTCCGCTCGATCGAAGAATTGCCAGGCATAATCACCTCCCGGATCCGCGCCGGGCGTTGAAGTGCCGATCTTTATGGACCGTTCAAGTAGTTTGTCGAGAAGCGTGTCCCGAGTGAGGCCAAGTTCCGCACGGCCTGTCACGCATAGCCGATTTCTCGCAAAAATGATCGGACGCGTGCCGGCGCCATCGACGAAAAGGCGCTCCGGATGCGCCATGTTGGCAGAAACATAAATATCCGCGCCGCCATCCTTCTGGATCCTGTTCAGGAGCAGACCTGCCGGGCCGAACGTGAGCTCGAATCTTTGACCCGTCGCCTTGGTATAATCGTCTGCAATTGCGGCGAGAACTCCGCGCGTGCTTCCGGCCGCGTAAACCCGAAGCGGTGCCGTCTCCTCCTGCGCTTCCGAGCGGCATGTGACGGCCATCGCCGCCAGAGCGAAGAGGCTCGCGCATGCGGCTGCGATAGTGCGCGTCTTCATAGCTCGACCTGCAATGAAGCACGGATAGTGCGCGGTGCGCCCAGAGTACCGGTCGCTGAACCGGTCGCATTATATCCATTCTGCGCGGCCGGCGTCACATTGGCCCAATAATGAAGGTCCGCGACATTGAAGACATCGAACCTGAACGTGACTCGCTTGTTCGCAACGAGTTGTGCGTAGCGCATGCCGAGATCGAGCACGGTGTAACCCGAAGCGTACGATGTGTTCGCATAGTCCGTTGGCCTGTTGGTCGCGTAGTTGACGTTCGCGGTAAACGTCAGCCCTTGAATGGCAGGAACATGATATTCGACCAAACAGTTCATGACGAACTGCGACAAGCCCAGGATACGACGGCCGTCGGTTTGAGACGATCCTGTATTGTAGAGTCGAGGGTCGATGAAGGTCATCCCGCCGAATACTGTCCATTCATCACTAATGGCGCCCGAAGCCATCAGTTCGATCCCGCGGTTGATCTGCGTTCCCTTCACGGAGAAAACGTTGTCTGTGCCGGTGTATGCGTAGGGCCGTTCGATTCTGTAAAGCGCGGCATTCAGGTTGAATCGTCCGAAATCGACCTTGGCGCCTAGCTCATATTGATCGCTTCGAAAAGGGGCTAGGTTCTCGCCCTGATTGACCGTACCGGCCGGCGCGTTATCGCCTTGCTGCAAGCTGTTCGCATAGGTGAAGTAGGTCGTCACGTTCTCACGCGGCTTGAACATTACGCTGCCGAGCGGACTCCATCCGTTGGCATTATATCCGCCCGTGAGGCTGCCAACGCTGTTGTAGTTGGAGGTATCGATCCAGCTGTTGCTGACTGCGCCCAACACCGACCATTGATCACTGAGAGCGATGGTGTCACCCACCGTAACAGACTGCTGGAAGGTATACACGGATCGGTAGCGATCCTTGAAATCCGGAAAGTTCGGCTCGCTGAAAACCGCTGGATCGCCAAGACTGGCTCTTCCAACCGTGATCGCGCCTTTCTGGAACGGCGTGTAGCGATCCCACAGGAAACCATTCGTGGCGAGAATCAGATCGTGCTTGATCGATCCCGTCGCAAAATGCCCGTTCAGAACAGCTTGATTACTATCGACTGTATCAAGACTATAAGTCGTCGTTGCTGCCGTCGTTACGTAGTTCCCGGCGTTGTTCGTGATTGTATTTGTCGGAACGGTGGAGGCGCGGTCGCTGACATTGCGCGACACTCCGACGGAAAAACTCCAGTTCTCGTTAATGTCGTGCTTGATGCGGCCACTCAGAAAAGAAGTCACATTGTCGTCTCCTCCCCATGGTTGGCCGTAACCGACCTTTGTCGGGTCAACGGCCGCTGGAAAAAGAACGTTCTTTGCGACGGCGAACGTGCCGGGAAATCCCTCCGTCTTGTAATGATAGATACTCGCATTCGTCTCGAGAACCGTATCGGGGCTGAGGTGAATATCGCCGCCGAAGCTGGCGAGCTGGCGCTGCAGTCGACTGTTGTCGACATAGCTCGTGCCATCCTGATCGAGAAGGTTCAATCGATAGCCCAGGCGATGCTCTGAATCGGTAAATCCGCCGAGATCCATGTGCGCGAGCCATTGGCCTGTCGAAAGATAGCCTCCAGTGAAACGTTGCAACGGTTCGGCAGTCGGACGTTTCATGATGTAGTTGAAGGTTCCTCCCGGTTGAGCCGGGCCGAACAGTGCCCCGGCAAGGCCGTTCAACACATCAATTCGCTGGAATTCCTCGATCGGATAGTCGGTTGTGGCGGCAATATTCAGTCCATCGATGCGGGTGTTTTGCACAACGCTCGCCTGAAGGCCGCGCGTCTGCGGGCGAATGTTCTCGCCTTGGACTGAAGGGATGAAGCGGAATGCTTCACGCACGCTTTGGATCTGCTGATTCTCGGCGAATCCTTCTGAAATGGTATTGACCGAGAAGGGCGTGTCGATCAGCGGCTTCTTTCCCAGCGGCCCGAGTTCCACCCGGTTGACCTTATAATCAGGAGTCACATCGGACGTTTGCGTCGCGTCGCTTCGAACATCGATCGTCGGAAGCACGATCTCCTGAGCCGATGCGCTCCCACACAACACTACTGGAATCAACAATGACGGTAGGCTGCGAAAACAGTAGCGCTTGTGGCGACGATCGGACGGCATCTGGGCTTCCTCGGCCACGAATATTGTTATATACAGTTATATATATCGAAGATATTGAATAGGGATAAAATGTCACAGTGCCTGGGCTTTTGATGCGATCAGCGCCGCGGAGACGGGACTCGCAAGCGAGTATGGAGCGGCACCGATATCGGCGTCGCACTGCTCTTCGAGATGGGAGTGGTTCTTTTCGCCGACGGTTTTCGGTGCAGTTCCCTGTCTCGCTTTGACAGAGCTTGTCTTTGACAATACTCGCGCCGCACGGCCGACGCCGCTCGCGATCACGAACGAGCATGATCGTTGCGATTCCGATTCACCGGATAAAGCGGCCTCAGCGCACAGCCCCGAACACCGCCAAAGCGGTGACCTGACGAAAGGAGGCCACGGATGCGCGACGAAAGAACAATGAGCCACCACCAGGCATCGGTGAGAAGAACAATGGTTCGGTTCGTAGCGGTGCTGACACTGACCAGCACCATTTTTGGAGCGATCCCGCTCGTTCAGGCACAAGAGGCGCATCCATCAGCACTGTCCAAGCCTTCCATTTCGCAACCGTCTGTTCCGCCATCGCCAAACGATATACCGACCTCCATCGCCCAAACCCCATCTCAATCGTCTGCGTCGCCTGTTTCTGATGGCGCTGCCTTGCCGGGGTCGTCGCCCGCATTGTCGTCTGACTCGTCGCCTGCGTCTGACTCGACTGAAACAGGCGCCTCGCCGGCTCCATCTCCGTCCGCATCTGTCTCAACGCCGTCCGCCTCGGCTTCGTCCTCGCTTCCGCGCGATCTGTCGCCGTGGGGGATGTTCGTGCAGGCGGACGTGGTGGTGAAGGCGGTGATGATCGGGCTTGCCTTCGCCTCGCTGGTGACGTGGACGATCTGGCTGGCGCGGGGCGTTGAGCTTGTGGCGTCGCGGCGGCGGGCGCAGAGCTGCGTGCGCAAGCTGATGCGCGCCGACAGTCTCGGGGCGGCGCGCGCCGGGATCGCGGAGGGATGGACCGGCAAGGGCCCGGTGTCCGATCTGATGGCGGCGGCGGAGCACGAACTGCGGCGCTCGAACGACCTGTCGGCGGAGGGCATCAAGGAGCGGCTGGCGATCGCGTTGTCGCGGATCGAGGCCAAAGCGGGGCGCGACATCGCCCGCGGCACCGGACTTCTGGCGACCATCGGGGCGACCGCGCCGTTCGTCGGCCTGTTCGGCACGGTGTGGGGCATTATGAATTCTTTCATCGGCATCTCGCAGTCGAAGACCACCAACCTCGCCGTGGTGGCGCCGGGCATCGCCGAGGCGCTGCTGGCGACCGCGCTCGGGCTTGTCGCCGCGATCCCGGCGGTGATCATCTACAACGTGTTCGCCCGCGCGCTGGCGAGCTACCGGGCGCTTTTGTCGGACGCCTCCGGCGAGATCATCCAGCACGTCTCGCGCGACCTGGAGCGCCAGGAACGCGGACTGGTCTCCTCCGTGGTGCCGCTGGAGCGCGGCCGTTCCGCCGCGGAGTGATGCGCCATGGCGGTATCGCTCAAGAACCCGCAGGACGGCGGCATCGACGAGCTCAGCGAGATCAACGTCACCCCGTTCATCGACGTGATGCTGGTGCTGCTCATCATCTTCATGGTGGCCGCGCCGTTGTCGACGGTCGATATCGCGGTCGACCTGCCGGTGTCGAACGCGCAGCCGCAGCCGCGGCCGGACAAGCCGGTGTTCCTCACCGTGAAGCAGGACCTGACGCTTGCGCTCGGCAACGAGGAGGCGCCGCGCGCCACGCTGCAGGCGATGCTGGATCGGCAGACCGGCAACGACCGCGAGCAGCGCGTGTTCCTGCGCGCCGACGGGACGGTGGCGCCTACAACGAGCTGATGAAGGTGATGAACCTGCTGCGGGCCGCCGGCTATCTCAAGATCGCGCTGGTCGGCCTTGAGGATACCGGACAGGCCCAGGCGCCAGGCGAGGCCTCCTCCGGCGGCGCGCCCGTGGCGGCGACGCAGCCATGAAGATCGACTGGCGCGATCCGGACGGGCGGGCCGACGGCGCGCTCACCACGGCATCGGTGCTGCGCTGGACCGCGGCAGGCGTCGCCGTGGTCGCGCTGCATGCCGGCGGCATCTGGCTGGCGCTGAACTGGCCGCAGCCCGCGGAGGCTGCGGGCGATCCGCCGGCTGCGATCATGATGGAGCTGGCCCCGCTTGCGGTCGCGCCCGAGGTGCCGCAGCAGGACATCGCGCCGGGGCCGCAGATGGAGGAGGCCGAGGATCAGGTCGAGCCGGAGAAGCCGGTCGAGGAGAAGGTCGAGCCCGAGCCCGACATCAAGCCGGTGGAGACCGAGATCAAGCCGCCGGAGCAACCGAAGGTGGAGAAGGCGGAGGTGGTGCTGCCGCCGAAGCTAGAGCCGAAGCCGAAGCCCAGGCCGAAAAAGAAAAAGCAGAAGGCCGCGCCGCGCACCACCGCGCCGCCGAGCTCGCAGGCGCAGCGCGCCGACCGCGCCGCGGCGCCGGCCGAGGGCATGGCCTCGTCGATGTCGCCGGCCTCCTGGAAGGGCGCGCTGATGGCGCACCTCAACCGCTACAAGCGCTTTCCTCCGGGCGCGGCCGGCGCCGGCGTCGCCACCGTCGCCTTCACCATCGACCGTTCGGGCCGCGTGCTGTCGGCGCGGCTGGTGCGCTCGGCCGGTGACTCCGCGCTCGATACCGAAGCAGCGTCGCTGCCGCGCCGCGCCAGCCCCCTCCCCGCCCCGCCGCCCAACATCGGCGGCCACTCCATCACCCTCGCCGTCCCAATCAGGTTCAACAGATGAGCCGGTGGCTGATCCGAATGGCGACCGCCAAGAATCAATTCGTCACGATGCGAGACATTCGCCGATAACTGCCAAGGTCGCGGCGGATCGATCCACGATTGAAACGCTCTATCCGCAGCGCGCCGCGCTTCCTCAATGAGGTTTGCGGCGCGGCCCGATGGTCACGACCAGCTAATTCACGGGCATTGAACGCTGCATCGAGGTTCGGATTGTAATCAAAGCACTTCTATTTTGTGAACGGAAAAACAGCTTGTGTGAATTATCGATGACACCAGTCGAATAACATGCCGAATTTCACCATTGCCGACAAAGGGGAAGAAGCACGTCAAGAGTCGTTACTTAAAATTTTTCCGCACATTTAAGCGGAGCTGCGACCCACATCGAGGAATTCTAATGAGGACGACGTCGAATGGTGAATATCCCGCATCCCCGGGTCGCCTTTGGTGATTTGCCTGATCAATTCAAGACCGATGCCGATGAAGTCAGGCTTCCTCGGAAAATACTGACAGGGCTTCTCGACTTGTACATCTCCTCATGGGATTTCGACGAAGACTGGTATCTCACAACTTACCCCGACATTGCCGCTGCAGTCAGCAGCACTCGGTTTCCGTCCGGCTGGGCGCACTTTAGAGCGGTAGGATACCTTGAGGGGCGTCTCGGCTCCCGACCGATCGTAGACAGCGAATGGTATCTCGAGACTTATCCCGACGTTGCGCAGGCGATGCTTGAGGGCAAGGTCACCAGCGCTGCGGAGCACTTCGAAAACTTCGGATACGCCGAAGGCAGATTGCCGTCCAAGCCCGGCGTCGACACCAAGTGGTATGTGCGCCGCTACATGTGTGTTCCGCAGGATGTCGAGGAGAAACACGTGCACGACGATTTTGTCAGGCGTGGATACCGCGGGCTGGCGCTCCCCGCACCGCCCCGCTGAACCTTTAATTGAGGGACGACCATGTTAGAAGTGCCATTGCTTCCTGTCGCTATCCGTAATTTTGACGAGTCCCGGTATCTCGAATCCAATCCGAATGCGCGCACCGCGTTGACTTCGGGTGAAGCAGTTAGCGCGCTTGATCATTATCTGCGGTTCGGCATTGACGAAAACAAGCATTCAACCATTCGCCGGGAAACCGGGGCCGTGGCCTGCTCGGTCGAACGCTACCTCGTGTCGGAATCGGGATTTTGCCTGATCATCGGCTGGCTAGCCGATGAAGGTTGCGAAACTCCGCGAATGAAGCTTATCGGTGGAGAGTTCACGATCGATCTGCCACGAACGGCAAGTTTCCGGCAGGCACGGAAGGATGTCGAGCAGCATGTCCGGGACGGCGCTTACGACTACGGGTTTGTTGCCTTTGGGCAATCTCCTTCGAAGACTCTCTTGAAGCAGTCGCTGCTGTTTCAAGTCGCTTCGCTCGCCGGCACCTTTCAGACAAAAGTTACCCCTGAGATCGTGTCCGACAAGCGTGTTCTAAATACGTTGTTGCAAATCATCGCCACGTGCGAATCTCATTCCGGAAAACAGGCGGCCCTGAATGGCTTTCTCTGTGGAGCTTCGGGACAGGCCCTGATCCAGCTTTTTCGGTCTCACGTGGCGTCAGCCGTTTCCAGCTCATACGTCGAGCGATTCAGGCCACGCAAGGTATCAAGCTCGTTCGTGACGGTATTGTTTGGCTCTACCGAGCCGATCAAGCTCCAGCCACTGTTGTTCCGGGCGGCTGGAATCGACTTCGGCGAGTGGATCTACGTCTGCAATTCGCCAGAGGACGCCGACGAGGTGTTGCGATACGCACGCCTCATGTCAGACCTATATGACGTGATGATTACCGTCATCGTTTTGGGAGACAATGCAGGCTTCGGCGCGGCGAACAATGTCGCTATCGACCACGCGGCCAGCAACCGTATTTTCATCATCAATCCCGATGTATACGCGGTTCCCGCCTATGCCCGGCAGATGCAGCAAGTGCTGGCTGAGGCCAAGTTAGGAAAAACACTCTGGGGCGGGTTGCTGTTCTACGACGATCACAATCTCATGCATTCGGGTATGTTCATCGACAACGATTCGTTCGTACGTCGCAATTCTCTTAACCGGACCGACGATTCCCTGCTCGCACCATCCGGCCGTTTGTTGCGCGTCGAACATTTCGACAAGGGCGTACCTTTCTCCGAACGGGAATGGCAGAAGCCGAAGGCAGTGCCGGCGATCACAGGCGCGGTGATGGGCTTTGAAAAGCCGATGTTCGAAAAACTCGGCGGATTTTCTACGCGCTACATCTATGGCCACTACGAAGACGCCGATTTGTCGCTGCGCTGGAGCGCCTCAAACGGACCTGTTTGCATTCACCCGCAAATTCGCCTTGTGCATCTGGAAGGACAGGGCTCTCGTGCCCGAGGTGAAGAGTATCGCGGTGCTTCCATGGCCAACCGCTACTTTTTCACGGCTGAACATGGCGACTATTTCGACAAGCATCTCGCCAAGACCGGCCGGGGAACGCCATGAAAGTAATCTACGTTAGCTACCTTCATCCCTCGGTGGCACCTGGTGGAGCTCAACAGGTGGCGTTTGAGATGTTTCAAGCCAGCCTGAAGCAGGGACACGACGCGTACTTTATCGCTGCGCTCGAGGCCAATCACGATCAGATCTACGGCAAACCCGGCGCGCCCATCGTTCCCGTCCAGGGGGAAGAGCGGCAGTACTTCTACTTCCCGCAATATTATGACTTCCTGCACCTTTCAGTCGGAGATTGGCGCTCGATCCAGTTTTTTCGCGAACTGATCGAGCGGATCAAACCTGACGTCATTCACTTTCATCATTATCATCGCGTGGGAGTGGAATCGATCCGTGCGGCCAGGATTGCTGCGCCGGACGCCGTCATCTGTTTTACGTTCCATGAAATGATGGCCATCTGCATGGCTGACGGTCAGATGGTGAAGCGCGGCTCTCGCGATCTATGCCGATCGTCTTCTCCGGTCTCATGCAACAAATGTTTTCCGGATCTTCGTCCGGAGTTTGTTACGCTGCGATCGGCGCGCCTGAAGACAGCTCTCGCGGAATGCGACGTTTTCGTCTTTCCGTCAGAGTTCATTGCCGACCGCTACGTGGAATGGGGACTGCCAGAAGAAAAGTGCGTCGTCATACCAAACGGCCAGACGAACCTGGGCACCGCGTTCGATCGCAGCCATCATTCTCGACAAGTCAATCGCTTTGGCTTCTTCGGCCAATTCATCGACAACAAGGGCGTGGATGTCATACTGGAGGCCTTGTTGCTGCTCGCAAGAGAGCAACGGCTCCCGGCGGCGGGCATTGTGGTCGAGATAAACGGCGGCAATAAGCATTACGCATCCGGCCCCTATCTGGATAAGATCAATCAACAGGTAGAAGAGTTGCGTAGTTCCAAATCCGGCAAGATTACCCTGCGCGAAAACGGCGCATACGCGCGCGATCAACTCGCTGAAAGGATGGCATCGGTTGATTGGGTCATCGTTCCTTCAACGTGGTGGGAGATTTTCGGTCTCGTTGTCTCTGAAGCATGGATGTTCGGTCGGCCAGTCATCGCCTCTTCAATTGCGGGTTTGAAGGAAAGAGTGATTCCACAGAAAAACGGGTTCACCTTCCCGCCGCGAGACGGCCGATCACTGGCCGAACTCCTGTTGAAACTGGTCGGGAACGAGCAACAATGGATCGCAACAAACCGGTCCATCGAACAACCGTGGACCGAAGACGAGATGTTGGACGCTCATCTGAGCCTTTGGAAGGAATATTCACTCAGTACGTCCGGGCACGCGGCTTACGGCCACCGGCAGGTTCAAGGGGCACGGCTCTAAGGCAATGGACGCATGAAATTATCTTGGCGAGTATGAGGAAGCGAGTTCACAAGTGAATCTAGCAACACCCTTATTCGACAGTTCGCTCCCGGCAATTCGCACGTCGATAGCGGGGATATCCAATGCAAAATACGAGCAGCTAACCGATGGATCCAGGGAGATCTACAAACAGGTGCTGCGTGTCTTCGAACGCCACAAACTCGAATATTTTTTGTTTGCGGGCGCAATCGTCGGCTACGTCCGTAACGGCCGGATGCCGCCGTGGAACGACGATTTGGATGTCATCATCTTCGAAGACCAGATCAAACTGTTCGAGACCGTGGTCTTGCCGTTTCTGCGAGACTGCGGTTACGTTTGCTGGCCCGTGGCGGCGCCCTATACCGGCGGCGGATACCACATCCTGGCGCTGCAGCAGGACGCGAATTCGCGCCGCGCCCCTATCGAGCTTGCCGATGGAATACCCGTCGTGGTTCCGTGGGCGCAGGTCGATGTCTTCTATACGAGAGTCGATGCAGCCGGCTTCATAAGGAACCTGTCCAACTGGGGCATGTACCACACAAAGCAGATTCCCGAGACGTGGGTCAGGCCGGGCACTTTCGTTCATCTGGATTCGTTTCGCGCTCGGGTCTTCAGTAATTACGAAGACGACATTTGGCACGAGTACGGCAACGTTGCCTCAAATATCGTCGTTCATTCGCATGATAAGGTTTCGCTCAAGCTGATGGGGTCGGACTGGGAAAAGTTCGAATTCGACTATGATGCCCTGCTGTCCACCAGAGTGAGAGGCCTGCCACCGAGTGTAAGCCGCGCACGACTTGCCGAATTCGTTCCGGAAGCAAGACGGCAGTACGAGGCGCCAGCCGGTGCAAACTTCGATTTTATTTCAAAGATGATCTGCGAAGATGGTCCGGGCCAGGTCACCCTGACCGGAGCGGACCAGAGTTTTTGGGCGCTAGATCTCAAGCGCCTATTCCCGGGTGTAAAACTGGATGTCCTGATCAGCAGCGAGAAAGAGGCGAAACGAGCAGTCCACCTCCGACGCTTTATCGACAGCGTACAATTCTCCGACTCTGGCGTTCGTCACATTTACGAGCATTGTCTGCTCGCCGGCGACGTGACGTCGAACTCACGGCGGAGTCGTTCAGCATGACCAGCGTCACCAACGTCATCACTTACGGAACCTTCGATTTGTTTCACGTCGGCCACGTTCGCCTGCTGCAACGCCTGCGCAGTCTCGGAGATCGCTTGATCGTTGGATGCTCCACTGATGAATTCAACGAAATCAAGGGAAAGAAATCAGTCATCCGATATAACGAGAGAGCTGAGATCCTTTCAAGCTGCAAATATGTCGATCTGGTGATACCCGAAAACACATGGGAGCAAAAATCAAGCGACATTCGAAAACACGAAATCAGAATATTCGCCATGGGAGACGATTGGGTCGGAAAATTCGATCATCTGTCCAATGAGACTGGTTGCATCGTTACATATGTGAGCCGAACCTCAAATGTTTCCACCACCGACATCAAAGGCTATCTGAGGAAAATCGATAGTGATACCATCGCTTCGATGAAGAACAAGGTCGATCACCTGCGCGCGCAGCTCGACAAGTATTAAGCACTTCACCCAGGCGCGGTGTTTGGAGCCATTCTGATCGTCGGATGTGAAATGAGGAAGCAACGTCGTTTCCTTCGATCAATAATTTCAATCCACCTGCTGCTCTTCACGGCTGGCCTGGGCAGCCTGTCGGCGACCGAAATCTGGATCGCGCCTCAAGCTTCCGTTCCGCCCTCTCCGCTGAATCGTGCCGTCGATTTCCTTGATATGTTCGATGCTGACGCTCCGTGGCGGAATGCAGCGCATGTTATCGCTGTCTTCAAGCTCTACGGCTCATATCTGGAACACGCTCCTCAAGACCAGGTCGACAAGATCGTAAAGAACCTGAATGAGCGTCATATTTCGATCGCGGTCGAGGCCGGAGTCATGAACAGCCCGAAGGCGATCAAACCGGCATGCGGTGGACCCGGGGTAGAAGGTTACTCGACGACGGCCCGCGCGAAGATGATTTCGAGAAAGATCAAGAGCGCCGGAGGATCGATCGCCTATGTCGCCATGGACGAGCCGCTTTGGTTCGGGCGCTATTATAAAGGACGACCCGGCAAGCAGCCGGGCTGCCGCCTCTCGGTCGAACAGGTGATCGATCTCGTGATGCCGGTGCTTCAAGCGTATCGTGAAGCATTTCCGATGGTGCGGATCGGAGATGTCGAACCGAGCGGCGTCGCATATCAGCCGGAATGGCAGAATGAGACACGACAATGGCTTCGCGGGCTTCGCGAGCGATTGGGATCAAGCCTCTCGTTCATGCAGTTGGACGTGCCGTTCGCAGCCGGTCCGCCGCAGGTATCCGCCGCGCGACGCTTCTTCGATCAGTTGGAGAGCTTGCGCGCAGAGAGGCTCGTGGAAAATATAGGCATTATCTACAATGGCATGCCGAATGACCGCACCGACAAGGAGTGGATCGATAGCGCGAAGAGCCATATCGAGTTGTTCGAGCAGGAATATAGGCTTCGTCCGCAACAGGCGATCATTCAATCGTGGACGCCACGCCCAACACATGCCTTGCCGGACACCGACCCCGAGAGTCTCACCGGTCTGGCCCTGTACTATGCCAGGCGGTCCCATTCTGGCGCAAAATGAAGCAGACGACGCAATCTCTCACAGGCGCTGGCCGGCGAGGACAATCGCTGACTCACGTTGAAGGATGACGCGCAATGGCCGGGAAGACAATCATCCATGGCGGAGGCCAGATAGATGGGCATGTGCAAACCAATTCGATCGAAGCCGTCCTTACTTCGCTCGCCGCTGGCGAACGGCAGATCGAACTCGATTGCGTCAAGCTGGCCGATGGCTTCGCATTCGCTCACGACGAGACGGAGAAGAGATTCTATGGGATTGAAAAGACATTCGCCTCGATAACCGGAAACGAGTTTCAGAGACTCCGTGTGTTGGGGAAATTCAACCCTGTCACGTTCAAGATGGTCGAGCGACTTCTGGAAATTCTACCGGATACAAAAATAGTCATCGACGCAAAGTTCCCGGATTTCCAATTTCCCGGCTTTCTGCAATTCCTGGCAAACAACCATGGTTCTCTTCTGAACCGGCTCTACTATCAGGTCTATCACCGTGAGTGGGTTGATCTGTGTCGTCCGTTCAAGGTTCGGAAAGCCGTGGTCGCTCTCTGGAAGCACTACGATTCGGATCCCTATTCAGATGAAGCTTATGACTTCGCTCGTTACGCAACGTCCGAGCTGGACGTGCTGGGTATAAGCGTCAGATGGAAAACGCCCGGCATGCAAGTCGATAACCGCCAGCGCGAAGGAATGAAGCGCTTGGCGGATTTGGCCGACGTCTATTTTCATGGTCAGGATATTTCGCTATGCCGTGAGAAAGAATTTCTGAATGCCGGGGTCAATTTCTACAGTTCATATTCTCTCGGTAGCCTACCCGACGGGTTTGACGGTAGCTCTTATCGGAAAAAGCATGCCGATCTGACCCGGATGACTGACTTATGTGCCGCTTGCCATTACCTGGAATTCGGCGTTCGGGAGGGTAGACGGATTTAGATTATCCTGGCCAGGAGTGCCATAGGTCACAAGCATGAAAGAACGGCCGGCAACCGCACCGGCTTCGGCTGGCGTCGCGCCGTTTCAGCCGCCGCGTGACAAGATCGCAAAAACGCGGGTTTCAGTCTCCAGACACAGGGGCTCATCGCCGCCATCGCCGGGAATGATCTCGATGGTCTGGCTCATCTCGGGACTCGCAAAATGGGTCGCCTAAAATTACTCTCGTTCCATGATAGTTCGTTCACGACTAGGGTTCGGCGAACCCGCAATATCCGGGCTGGATGTGTCGTGAACGCTTGACGAGAGATGGCGGGATCTCGCTAGCCAAACGGATGGCGTGGCGCGGGAGGCGTGAAGGTTGAACGGATTGGCCGACCAGCAACTCGAGATCGAATTAAAACTTGAACTCGATTCCGAGAACGCAACCAAGATTCAGCGATTTTTGCGGAAATCGCTGAAGCGCGATCAGGCGCAGGCGCTCGATTCGGTTTATTTCGATACGGCCGAGCAGCACCTTCGCAAAGCGCGTTTCTCACTGCGCATCCGCCACATCGGCAAACGACGGATCCAGACTTTAAAGGCCGCCGGCGAAGCGACGGCAGGCCTTTTTACGAGACCGGAGTGGGAACGTGACATCAAGAGCAATGTGCCGCTTCTTGATCGCGAAAGCGCCTTCCTCGAAAACTTTGTTCCCGAATCCGCATTAGCTGATCTCCACCCTGTCTTCCGGACCGTGGTGCACAGGTATCTGTTTGAAGCGATCGAGCGTGACAATTTCATCGAGGTATCGTTCGACCAAGGGGAGATCCGGGCCGGTCGCCGCAAACAGCCCCTCTGCGAAGTGGAGATTGAACTCAAACGAGGAGATCCCGCGCTTTTATTCAAGCTGGCGCAAGAGATTAATGCGGTCGTTCCCGTACGGCTCGGCGTTCTGAGCAAAGCCGAGCGCGGTTACAACCTTGCGCGCTCGGCCAAAGTGCAGGCGATCAAGGCTGATCCTGTCCTTTTGATGACGGAAATGACTTCCGCGAAGGCACTGCAAGCCATCGCACAATCATGCATCCGCCATTTCCGTCTGAACGAAACGATACTTTCGAGACACGATGATGCGGGCGCCCTGCACCAGACGCGCGTCGCTCTCAGAAGACTGCGATCCGTAATCACGTTATTCAGAAAAATGCTGACCGATGAGCGATACGAAGCGCTTCGCACCGACATCAAATGGATGGCGACCGCGCTCGGTATGGCGCGGAACATCGACGTCTTGATTGCGGGTCTTGAGAGTCGACCCGTTCCGAAAGCACTGCTCGCCGCACGGCGACATGCATATGCACAGGCCCGCGCATCTCTCGACAGCCCACGGTGGCGCAAGCTGATGCTCGAACTGGCTGAATGGCTATCCATCGGGCCGTGGCTGACGCACCCTAAAAATCGCTCGCGATGCAATAGACCGATCGCACAGAGTGCTGTGCGTATACTCGAACGGTCCCTGAGGCGATTCGAACGGCGCGGTCGAGGTCTCGTCCACCTCGACGACCATGCCCGCCATCGTGTTCGCATCGAAGCCAAAAAGCTGCGCTATGCGGCCGAGTTCTTCGAGACGCTGTTTCCGAGCAGGGATGCAAAGCAGCGCCGCAAGGCATTCGGCCGAGCTATCGAAGCGTTGCTGGACAGTCTCGGCGACCTTAACGATCTCACCGTCGTCCCCGCACTTTTGAAAGATCTGGATTTACGGCAAGTAAGGTTCGGAATTCATAATCGCAAGCGCCTGCTGAAAAAAGCCGAGCGACAATACAAAACGCTGCTTAAAATCACGCCTTTCTGGCAATGAGGTCAACGTCTCCGACAAACTTCGATTGGCGATGATTTGATACCGGCCTCGAGCCGCTCAGTTTGTTTTCAGCTTTGCGACGGCGACGGTTCTCGGTCGCTTCGTCAGGCGTGAGCGGTCGGGGGAAGCCACGCGCTTCCCTTTCTTCGCGCCGCTCTTCTTCGCGCTCGATGCCACGTGTGGGGCACCGCGATTGTGCTTCGCATATTCGGCACCGTCGACCGGCGCGACATGCGGCGGGTCCCTGCCGAGATAGGGCCGCCCGATACCGAACTCCTTCCCGTGCGCATCAACCCACTTCCAGAGCTTCTCC
>NZ_MKRN01000205.1:15936-42651 GCF_001896955.1 Nitrobacter sp. 62-13
GCCGGTCGCGCGTTCCGCCCGCGACACTCACCACGTCGGCCGCGAGCCCATGCCCGTAGCCGCCACGCAAACTGCCGCCGTGATAGGACCGGTTGCTCGCCGCCTTGAGGCCGCTGGCGATCGACTGGCGGTAGTCGTCACGGAATCCGCTTGTAATGCCGGGCGCGAGACCCGCCGCCTCGGCCGCGCGCAGCATATGAAACAATTTCAGCTTGAATCTGCGATCCATGCCGCCAATCACATAGTCCATCATCGGCAGGCCGACGCGTTCCGCCGCCTTGGGATCTTTCCATCCGAAATCCTGATCGACATATCTGGTGAAGGCTCGCGACACCATCACCCTCTTGCCCCTTCGCTTGACGGCAACCCTCCTCCAGTCACGCACCTTGATCGTATCCTCCTTGGGCGTGCGTTGATAAAGCGCCCACAGATAGCGATCGACGCAGGCGTCCACGACCGGGCAGTCGCCAATCTCGACGGACCTTGCGGCCTTGTCGGCTTCGACAGGTTCGAGATCCGACGGATCGACGCTTGCGAGTTGCACGGGCGCTGACGGGGTTGGCGCGCTCGGCGTGTTAGCGACATCTTCTGTAAGCGACCGTTCGCTCGGACTCGCATCGTCACTGGATATCGAATTCGGCCGCGGCTCAGCGGCGAGGTCAGCTCCGATAGAGGAAGAAGGAGCGTCGATATCGACGGGTAGCGCCGCGCTGATGTGCCGGATGCCTTCGGGCCCGGAGACAGCGAGCAGACCGAAGATCCCGGTCGCAAAAATGACGGATAGCAACGCAGGCGTTTGCGCTGAAAGTCGTCGCAGGTTCATCATTGCCAGCCTCATCGGTACCAGAACTACACAGCCGAGGATGCGGATACGACGATTGTTCTGATAAGGATCTCGTCGCGCAATGGCAATCGGGCAGACTGTGACCTTTTTGCCAAAGTGTTGCACATGCGCCACGGAAGGACGGAGGCTCGGGAGCGCCTGCTGTCCTCGATTTTGTGCCACTTTCAGCCGGTGAGTCCGCCTCTCCGGGTGTGCGCGCACGCGAAGAGCTGCGGCTCACCCACCCGTGGACGGCCACTGTGGAATCGCGACCACGAACAGCAACCATCGCTGTGATGGCGCCCTTCTCGCGGGCCGCTGCAAATGCGTCGATGAGCCATCATCACGTATCGAAGACTAGACTACGCTTTGAGATCGCCCCCAACCGACCGCGAGATCGCCTGCACGATGTTGATCGCGCACGGTGGAATAGTCACGACCAAGGCATCGTCGATTTTTCCAAGGTGAGGAATCGGTTCGGCGATCTCCGTGCCGAAGACGACGACAATCTCCGGATCGTTCCCTCCGCGGAAACCACGGATCGTGGTAAGATGGAACTTAGCTGGGACCGTTTCTCCCAACCTTTGCACTTCTGGTTCAAGCGCGTGGAGACCCTCGTCACACATGAATGCTTCTTATGGCACCCAAGAAGCACGCAACCTTCGGTGATGTGCTCGGCTCCAGGGCGGCGCAAAAAATAGCGGCTCCCGATGGCTCGGATTTATCATGGCTACCGTTAAAGGCGAATTCTCCTCACACCGGCCGGCATCCGAAAACAAAAGGAGACAGACGCACTTCATGATCACACAGTGCCTGCCAGCAGCGCTCACGTCGCTCGAGGCCGCGATTGCAACCCTGCTGCACGAACGTGAGGTGGTCGCGCCGGTGGAGCTTTCCCTTGCCGAAACGCTCGGCTGCGTCGCAGCCGAAATGCCGGCTCTCCCGTTAGTTCCGGTCCGCGATCTTGCTGCCGCTGATGGTTGGGCGGTGAATGCCAACGATGTGGTCGGCGCCTCATCTTATTTGCCTCTGGCGCTGGCGAAGCCGCCAATCTGGGTCGATGCCGGCGACGCCATGCCGCAGCGTTGCGACTGTGTGCTCGATATCGGTGCAGTCGTTACGTCGGGTCCTCTCGTCGAGGTCATCGTCGAAGGCGTGCCCGGTCAGAGCGTTCGGCGTGCCGGCAGTGACATCGGTGCGGACGGTCCGGCAATTGCTTCCGGTCATTCGATCCGTCCGCGCGATCTGCTCACGGCGCGGACCGCGGGGCTGGAAACGCTTAACGTACGCCGCCCGCGACTCCGTCTCCTCAATCTTCCCGGCGGCGCGGCGACAGCCCGTCTGATGGCCGATCTTGCCCGCGCCAACGGCGTCCATATCACAGCGATCGAAGCTGCGGCACGCGATGCGGCGTCCATCGCGGACGCGCTCGACCCGACCGGCACCGATCTGCTGATCGCCGTTGGCGGCAGCGGGGTCGGCCGCAACGATGCAACGGTCACCGCACTCGCCCGCCGCGGCGAGGTGCTTGCCCATGGCATTGCGCTTCAGCCCGGGCGCACCGCGGCCATCGGGCGAGTCGGTGCAGTCCCTGTTCTGGTGATGCCCGGCGCTCCCGATCACGCGCTCGCCGCATGGTTCGCCCTGGCGCTTCCCCTGCTGGAGCGCCTGTCCGGACGACGATCGCGGCCATCGCGGCTGCTGCCTTTGGCGCGCAAGATCGCTTCGAGCGTCGGCCTCGCCGAGATCGCGCTGCTTGAGGAACGGGAGGGGGCGTGGCTCCCCCTCGCGACCGGCGATCTGCCGCTTCATCTCATGGCCCGCGCAGATGCGTGGCTGCTGATCCCGGGGTCCAGCGAAGGCTTCGCGGCAGGCACGCCGGTCGATGCCTATCTATGGCGAGACTGATATGGCTCGGAACATGACTGACCTTCCGTCACCGGATAACCGCGACAGCCGCGAGCAGGACCAGTTTCTGACGATCCTCTCGCGTGAAGAAGCCGTCAGACGGTTTGAGGCCGCGCTGTTTCCGCGCGCGGTCACGAGAGAACACCGCAGGCTTGCCGATGCGCTCGGCGGCGCGCTCGCCGACGACGTGGTGGCGCCGCTCGACGTGCCGCCCTTCGACCGTTCCAACGTCGACGGGTTCGCCGTCCGCTCGGTCGATCTGTCCTCGGCGGGCGAAGGAACTCCTGTGCGGCTCATGCTGAACGACGAAGCGATCGCGTGCGGCACCGCGCCCACCAGGCCGGTGCTGTCGGGAACGGCGACGATGATTGCGACGGGCGGCCCTCTGCCGCGCGGCGCCGACGCCGTCGTCATGGTCGAGCATACCCAACCGGCGGGCGGCTCCAGCATCGACGTGCGCCGCACCGTCTCACCCGGACAGTTCGTCTCTTATGCCGGTTCCGACATCGCCCGCGGCGAGACGTTGCTGCGGGCCGGGACGATGGTCGGCTCGCGCGAGGTCGGCATCCTGGCGGCATGCGGCATCGCGGATGTCAGTGTCGTCCGGAGGCCGCGCGTTGCCGTCATCTCGACGGGCGACGAACTGGTGCAGCCGGGAACGCCGCTCCGCCCCGCCGCGATCTACGATACCAACGGCGCGATCGTCGCCGCGGCGATAAATGAGAACGGCGGCGATGCGATCTTTCTCGGCGCCGTCCCGGACGATGACGCGCAGCTCGAGGCGGCGATGCGGCGTGCGCTTCTCGAAAGCGACATGCTGGTGTTGTCCGGTGGCACCTCCAAGGGCGCCGGCGATCTGTCCCACCGCATCGTCGGCCGGCTCGGCAAGCCCGGAATCATTGCACATGGCGTTGCCCTCAAGCCGGGGAAGCCGCTATGCCTCGCCGTCTGCGACGGCAAGGCCGTCGTGATCCTGCCCGGATTTCCGACCTCGGCGATGTTCACCTTTCACGACATGATCGTGCCGGTGCTGCGACGACTAGCCGGTCTGCCGCCACGCACCGATGCCAAAGTCGGCGCAAAGGTGCCTATACGGATCACTTCCGAACTCGGCCGCACCGAATTCGTCATGGTCTCGCTGGTGGAGGGCCGCGACGGATTGATCGCCTATCCAACTGGCAAAGGCTCGGGTGCGATCACATCATTCGCGCAGGCCGACGGCTTCCTGCGTATTGATGCGTTGGCCGACCACATGCCGGCCGATACTGAAGCGGAAATCACACTGTTTACTCCGCATGTCCGGGCGCCCGACCTTGTGATCATAGGCAGCCATTGCACCGGACTCGATCTCGTCACCACGCCGCTGGCGCGCGCGGGCCTCATCGTGCGCTCGATCGCGGTCGGCAGCCTCGGCGGGCTGGCGGCGGCGCGGCGCGGCGAGTGCGATCTCGCGCCCATCCATCTGTTCGACGACAAGACCGAGACCTACAACACACCTTTCCTGGTCGACGGACTCGAATTGCTGCCGGGTTGGCGCCGCATGCAGGGCATCGTGTTCTGCGAGGGGGATCGCCGGTTCGAGGGCTTGAGCGCGCAGGAGGCCGTGCGCGCCGCGCTGGCCGATCCCGCCTGCATCATGGTGAACCGCAACCAGGGCGCCGGCACGCGTATCCTGATCGACCGGCTGCTCGCAGGCGCGCGGCCCGAAGGATACTGGAACCAGCCGCGTTCGCACAATGCGGTCGCCGCAGCCGTGGCTCAGCATCGTGCCGATTGGGGCATGACCATTGCTCCGGTGGCGCGGGCCTACGGTCTCGGCTTCATTCCGCTCGCCGAGGAGCATTACGATTTCGCGCTGGTGACAGCGCGAAAGCAACGTCCCGCAGTACAGGCTTTTCTCGACGCGCTGACATCGGAGGAAATCCGTGCCGCGCTGGCCCATGCCGGCTTTCGGCCGGCGTGACGGTTAACTCCCGTCGAGCGCTGCCAGCCGCTCCGCCTCGGCGATGTCCTCGACCGTGTTGGCATTGAAGAACGGATCGAGCGGCTCCGCCGGCCAGCTTACGGACGCAAGCCGGTAGCGCGCGGTCCAGCGGTCGATCTTGCGGATGTCGTCCTCGACCAGCGCACGGCGCAGCTCCTCGCGCAAGCCGACATGCCAGAGCCCGATCACCGGATGCGTTTGTCCGCCGGACACGGCCACCGCGAGCTGGGCGTTCTCCGCCGCGCGGCCCCGATGCAGGCGCGCGACCAGGTCACGCGGCAGGAACGGGCAATCCGCAGCGGCGCTCAACATCCATTCGACCCCGGGGCGGTTCGCAGCCACCCAGTCCAGCGCAGCAAGGATGCCGGCGAGCGGTCCGGGAAAATCGGGCACGTTGTCGGCGACGACCGTAAGGCCGAACGTCGCGAACCTTCCAGGATCGCCATTGGCGTTGAGGATGATCCCGTCGCATTGCGGCTTCAGCCGTGCGACGACGCGCTCCAGAATGGTGCGGCCGGCGATCGTCCGCATCGGCTTGTCGCCGCCGCCCATGCGTCGCGCAAGGCCGCCGGCGAGCAGCACGCCCGGGGTCGGCGGAATCTCAATCGTCACCGCCTTCTCCCTTGCGCTGGTGCCGCACCGACTCTTCCTCGACATAAGCCAGATTCTGGTCGTAGACGATACGCTCTTCGCCCGACAGCGCGATGAAGCGTTTTCCCCGCGTGCGCCCGACCAGCGTCAATCCCACCTGCCGCGCCAGATCGACGCCCCAGGCAGTGAATCCCGAGCGAGAGGCCAGGATCGGAATGCCCATGCGCACGGTCTTGATCACCATCTCCGAGGTCAGCCGTCCCGTGGTGTAAAGGATCTTGTCGGCGGGATCGACGCCGTGCCGGTACATCCATCCGGCGATCTTGTCGACGGCGTTGTGGCGGCCGACATCCTCGGTATAACACAGCGGCGTACCTTCCCTGCATAGCACGCAGCCATGGATCGCACCGGCCTCAAGGTAAAGCGACGGCATGGTATTGATCGCGTGCGTCATCTGGTACAGCCAGGACGTGCGCAGTTCTGCCTTGGGAAGTTCGACGCTTTCGACAGCTTCGAGCAGGTCGCCGAACGCCGTGCCCTGGGCGCATCCGGAGGTCTGCGTGCGCTTCTTCAGCTTCTGCTCGAAATTGGTGTGGTGCTCGGTCCTGACCACCACGACCTGCAGATCGTCGTCATATTCGACCTCGGTGACGACGTCGTCGTATTTCAGCATGTTCTGGTTGAGCAGATAGCCCAGCGCGAGGTATTCCGGATGGTCGCCGATCGTCATCATGGTGACGATTTCCTGGGCGTTCAGATAGAGCGTCAGTGGCCGCTCCATCGGCACCTTGATCTCGACATTCGCGCCGGTCTGGTCGATCCCGGTGACGCGCTGGGTCAGCCGTGCATCGTCCGGGTTGGGGACGATCAGGGGGACCGGTGATTTTTCAACCCTCATCATACTAAAGACGTTAGCATGACATCGGCATCGAGCCGATATAAACATGGGGAGAATGCCGCAGCCTAGGCTGCGAGCGCAGCAACCCAGGTGGGTCGCGCGGAAGCGAGCTTGATTGATTGGCCGCTTCGCTGCGCGCGATAGCGCAAGCTGAGCCGGTTCCGAGGACCAGGATGAAAGTGATCGGCCTAGCTGGATGGAGCGGTGCCGGAAAGACCACGTTGCTGACGCGCCTCATCCCCTATTTGTTGAAGGAAGGCGTGAGTATTTCCGTCATCAAGCACGCCCACCACAATTTCGATGTGGACGTGCCCGGCAAGGATTCCTGGCGCCACCGCGAGGCCGGCGCAACCGAGGTCCTGGTGTCATCCGAGCGGCGCTGGGCGCTGATGCACGAGTTGCACGGGATGTCCGAGCCGCACCTTTTTGAATTGCTGAAAAAGCTGTCCCCCGTGGACCTCGTCATCGTCGAAGGGTTCAAGCGTGAGTCGCTGCCCAAGATCGAGGTCCACCGAACCGGCAACGGCAAGCCCTTTCTGTTTCCCGACGACCATAACATCGTCGGGATCATCGCCGACATTTCGGTTGAAACCCGGCTGCCGGTTGCCCATCTCGACGATGTCTCCGCAATCGCCACGCTTGTGCAGCGCGCCGCGATGCCGATGGAGGGGATCGATAAGGTGCGTGTGGCACGAGACTGAAGAGGCGCCATGGCTCAATTGTCCGACGATTGCTTTGCCTTCGGCGGGCCGATGATGTCGGTCGACGAAGCGGTCAGCCTGATCGCTGCATCGGTTAACGCGATCCCGGACATCGAGACGGTTTCTCTTCTCGACACCGACGGACGCGTGCTCGCAGGCAACGTCATCGCACCGTTGCCGCTGCCGCCCTTCACTAATTCCGCGGTCGATGGTTACGCGGTGAGCAGCGCGCGCATGATGAACACAGCGGAGCAGACCTTGCCGGTGGTTGGCCGCATCCAGGCTGGCGCTACGTCATGCGAGCCACTGAAGGCCGATCATGCCGCGCGAATCTTTACCGGCGCACCGCTGCCGCCGGGCGCCGATACGGTATTCATGCAGGAAGACGTCCGGATCGATCCATCCGGCAAGGTCATCTTGCCTCCCGGCTTGAGACAGGGCGCCAATGTCCGCCCCGCGGGTGAGGACATCCCGCAAGGCGGGATCGGTTTGCAAGCCGGCCAGCGCCTGCGGCCGCATCACGTCGCGCTCGCCGCCGCCTTCGGCCTGACACATCTCAAAGTCGTGAGACGGATCAGCGTCGCGGTATTCTCGACCGGTAACGAATTGGCCTCGCCGGGCGAAGCGCGTGCCGGGGCGCAACTCTTTGACTCCAACCGCTTCATGCTGATGGCGATGCTGCGCAGGCTCGGCTGCGAGATCACCGACCTCGGCATCGTGCGTGACGACCCCATATCGCTCGCCAACGGTCTGAAGAAGGTCGCAGGCGAATGCGATCTCATCCTGACCACCGGCGGCGTCTCGACGGGCGAAGAAGACCACGTCAAGGCAGCGGTCGAAAGTATCGGCACGCTGGTGATGTGGCGCATGGCGATCAAGCCGGGCCGTCCCGTTGCAATGGGAATCATCGGCGGTACGCCACTGATAGGATTACCTGGTAATCCGGTCGCGAGTTTCGTCACCTTCGTTCATGTGGTGCGGCCCACTGTGCTGGCGCTGTCGGGCGCCCTGCCCGAGCCGCTTATCCCGATGCCGGTGCGCGCGGCTTTCACCTACAAGAAGAAGCCCGGTCGACGCGAATATGTCCGCGCCACTTTGCGCAAGGCCAATGATGGCGCGCTCGAAGCGATCAAATTTCCGCGCGAGGGCGCGGGGCTTTTGTCATCGCTGGTCGATACCGATGGCCTGGTCGAACTTGGAGAAACCATCAGTCAGATTCAACCCGGACAGAGCGTCGGGTTTCTACCTTATGCCAGCCTGTTGTGAGGATCCTGCGTTGACCTCGGCCCGCTCGAACGTCATCTTGCGCACATGAACAAGACGAAGCTTGATCTGACCGGGCTGAAATGCCCGCTGCCCGCCTTGAAAACAAGGAAGGCGCTGAAGCCATTGCGGGCGGGCGATCAGCTCGAAGTGCACTGCACCGACCCGCTGTCGGTCATCGACATCCCAAACCTGATCCGAGAAACAGGCGACCGGGTCGAAATTACCGAGCGCAGCGAGCAGCGCATCGTTTTCCTGATAGAGAAAACGGATGGGGCGATCTGAAAATTTCGATCCCGGCGTTGGTGGAACCTACCAGGTACAGCGATCGCTAGAGCGTTTTCGAGCGAAGTGGAATCCGGTTCGCGTGAAGAAAACGCGTCAAATCAAGAAGCTGGGGTCTTTCATCGTTTCGATGAAACGGTGAAAGACTCTAGAGTCTGTTTCAACTGAGTTGAATCAGACTCGTCGCTTATCCTTTTGCTTGAGCATGATCTTTTCCGAAAACCGGTTTCCACTTTTCGGGATCATGCTCTAAAGGCGAACGCCTGACGTGGAGAAGGCAACGTCAACCGGCTTCTGAATGACGTTGAGGCCCTCGACGGCCACAAGCGCAAGTACGATGGCGCAGATGCACGCCAGAAAAAAGGCTTTCATTCGATCGTCCTCCAGAACGAACGCATTATTCGCAATATATCAACATTCCATCCTCCGGCAAAGCTCGTACCGATTTGCCGCGCCGGTCGCCGGCGTTGCAGTCCACGACGCCAGCGACCGGTGAGGAGGAGCCGGCAAGCGGAACCCTGTCGCGCGCCGTTACGCGCCCCGATCGTGGGCATTCGGATAGAACAATTGCTCGCCGTTGACCTTATAGTCGGCGATTGCCGCCTGCCCCTCCGGCGAGATCAGCCAATCGATGAACTGCTGACCGAGCTTCGCCTTGACCGTTGGGTGCTTGGCCGGATTTACCAGCATGACGCCGTATTGGTTGAACAGGCGCTTGTCGCCTTCAACAACGATTTCGAGGTCGCCGCGATTTTTAAAAGACAGCCATGTGCCGCGATCGGAGAGCACATAAGAATTTGAAGCCGACGCGATGTTGAGCGCAGCGCCCATTCCCTGTCCAACTTCCTTGTACCACGGGCCCCTATCCTTTCCGATGTCGATACCAGCTATCGTCCAGAGTTTGATCTCGGCGATATTCGTGCCGGAACGGTCGCCGCGCGAAATGAACGACGCGCCTTTATCCTTGATGGCGGTCAGCGCCTTGACAATATCCTTGGTGCCTTTGACACCGGCGGGATCGCTCTTCGGCCCGATCAGGATGAAGTCGTTGTACATAACGGGAAATCGTTTCACGCCAAATCCTTCGGAGAGAAACTTTTCTTCCGCTGATTTGGCGTGAACAAAAACGACGTCGGCGTCTCCCCGACGGCCGGTGTCGAGGGCCTGGCCGGTTCCCTGCGCGACAACCCTTACGCTGATTCCGGTGGCATTCTTGAACAGCGGCAAGATGTAACCAAACAGGCCTGAATCCTGCGTTGACGTCGTCGAGGCGACGACGATCGATTTGTCCTGGGCGAGAGCCGGAAAAGACAACATCGCCGCAGCAGCGGCAATCAGCAATCTGCGAGCGAGCATTTTTGATTTCCTCCGGTTTGTCAGACAAGCAAATCCCCCCTGATGAAGATTTTTGCTTCGTCACTATGCGGCTCATTGAAAAACGTTGAAGCGGCGCCAGTCTCGACCACGCGGCCGCGATGCATAAAGATAATGTCGCCGGCGAGACGCCTGGCTGACCCCAGGTCGTGAGTCGACATGACGACCTTGATGTTGCGCGCAGCTACGGTGCGAATAACATCCTCGACCACCTTGGCTGCCGCCGGATCAAGACTGGCACTTGGCTCGTCAAGAAAGAGCACGGCGGGATCGCCCGCAAGGGCACGCGCGAGCGCAAGGCGCCGCTTTTCGCCACCCGACATCGTTCGTGCCGGACGGTCGCCAAATTCGGAAAGTCCTACAAGCGACAGCAACTCGGCGATCCGCGAGTCATACATTTTGCGCGGTAATCGGCCTGAAACCTTGAGTGCATATCGCAGGTTCTCAGCAGCCGTGCGTCTGAGCATGACGGGATGCTGGAACACGATTGCCCGACGCACCGGCGCGACGCTCTCCCGTCCTCCCCAGGTGACGGTCCCAGCGGAAGGCAATATGAGTCCCATCGCAATGCGCAGGAGCGTTGTCTTGCCGGAGCCGTTGGGCCCGATCAGCACCGTCGGCGGCCCCGATCCCAATGCGAGGGTGATCCGGTCAAGAATCGTAACACCATGCGTCTCGACAGTGACGTCGCTGAGGCAGATCGGCAACTCGGTACCAGGTGCCCTCATGGTCATCCCGCATATCGCTGGGCCGCTCGTCCTACGGTCCACGCCAGCGCATTGACCAGTACGACGATGGCGATGAGAATCACGCCAAGGCCGATGGCGAGCGGCAGGTCGCCCTTGGACGTCTCCAATGCGATGGCGGTCGTCATTGTCCTGGTGAAGCCTTCGATATTGCCGCCGACAATGATGATGGCCCCGACCTCTGCTGCCGCTCGCCCGAATCCGGCGAGCACGATGGTGATGAGGCTGAAACGGCCGTCCCAGATCAACGTTCCGACGCGGCGGACCATGCCGACATTCATTGCCGTGAGTTCGTCGCAATATTCTTCCCAAAGATCCTCGATGGTCTGACGTGTCAGTGCCGCGATGATAGGCGTCACCAGGACCACCTGCGCACAGACCATCGCAGGTGGCGTAAACAACAGGCCCAATGAACCGAGCGGCCCCGACCGCGAGAGCAGCAGAAAAACGGCAAGGCCTGCAACAACCGGCGGCAAGCCCATCAACGCGTTGAAAACGACAACGACGACGGTTCGGCCAGGAAAATGCGTGAGCGCGAGGGACGCACCGACAGGGACGCCGATCAGGGTCGCGACGCCGACAGCGCTCATGCTCACAATCAGCGACAGCCGGACGACCGCAAGCAAAGCGGGGTCGCCGGCCAGCAAGAGTTGAAACGCCGAGACGGTTGGTTCCATGCCGCCTATCTTGCGCCAACTCTGCGAAAATGGTCAATTTCCGAAGACAATCGTCAATTAGCGGACGGGTTCATGACGTCGGGATGTCCTCCATCCCTCTAAAACGCAGCAGGAAGGGATGACCGGCGCTAGTCCTGAAAGGGACAAAGGCCCGACCGCCGATTTGGCAGCCGGGCCAGTCAGGGGGAAACAAGGCCCAGAACGGGCCATGCATCGCCGGGTCTGGTTTACCGGCGATTGGGAACGGCCGGAGGCCGATCCTAAAAGTCTAACCTCACGTTCGGGTCGGCTTGTTGAGCTATATCAATTAGCGCGTTCCTGCGATCGGCAGCAGCGCGCTCGAAACGCTACATGGATCGACACCCCTGACAACGCTCGGCCTGATAATGACCTGAACCTCTATTTCGCCGGCCTTACCGAAGGCTGACGGCGCGTCTCGTTGACGCCGGTGCGGGCATTTTGTTCATCAAGCCAGAGGCTGTGATGCTCCTTGGCCCAGTTCAGGTCCACGGTGCCCTCGCCCATCGCCTCGAATGCGCCCTCCATCCCAATCGTGCCGATATAGATATGGGCCAGCATAACGGCGACGAACAGCACCGCGACCACGGCGTGAACGATATGCGCGAGTTGCATGCCCTCGATGCCGGTCAAATAGAAAGGAAACATCAACTGATAGCCGGTCGCCGCCACGAGGCCGCCCCCAATCACAACGATCCAGTAGATAACCTTCTGACCGGCATTGAAGCGGTAGGCCGGCGGGTGGTCATGGCCAACCATCCCGCCACCGCGTTTGAGCCACTCGACGTCGACCTTGTTTGGAATGTTGCCGGCGATCCACATCAGGAAAATCAGTATGACGCCGAGGGTGAAGGGGAAGCTCAGATAATTGTGCGCGTACTTCGCCCATTGCGACCATTCCGAGAATGCCGCAGAATTGATCAAGGGCAGTAAAAGCGGACGGCCGAAGGTTATGTTCAGGCCCGAAATTGCGAGGATGATGAAACAGGTCGCGGTCATCCAGTGCACGAAGCGCTCAAAAGCCGAGAAGCGGACGATGGTGCGGCCCGAGCGACCGCTTTCGATGCGAACCATGCCCCGCGCCAGATAGAAAATGATGAGGATGGCAAGCATTCCCAATATAGATATCCCGCCGATCCACCGCAGCGTGACATCACGGAAGTGTCGCCAGTCCCGGCCGGCCGGCTGCTCCAGCATGCTTGAGCGCTGATCCGGAATGCTGACGCGTCCCTGGATCCGGTTGTGTTCCTGGAAAAGCTTCTGCTCCGTCACCGCACTCGCATTGGGATCGATTCGGGTCGGCTGTTGAGCGGATACCGGAAGGGCCAAAACCATAATGAAGAGTGCGGTCCAGGCGCAGGCGACGAAGCGAACATACCTTGCAAAAGACGCCATGAGGATTCTCCCTCGATTGTCAGCCGCGCCCGCCGCACAGCCGCTCCCATCCGCGGATCACGACGCGATGGTTTCCCGGTAGGCTGTCTGCCAACCCCATGCACCGGAACCATACCCGCGTTTTGTGACCCTCTCCTTGTAGATCTCGGCAATGACCTCGCCATCGCCCGCGAGCAGCGATTTGGTCGAACACATCTCCGCGCACAGCGGCAGCTTGCCTTCGGCAAGACGATTGGCTCCGTATTTTTCGTATTCCGCCTTGGAGCCGTCGACCTCCGGCCCGCCGGCGCAGAACGTGCACTTGTCCATCTTGCCGCGCGAGCCGAAATCGCCGAGCTTCGGATACTGCGGCGCGCCGAACGGGCATGCATAGAAACAATAGCCGCAACCGATGCAAAGATCTTTGGAGTGCAATACCACTCCGTCTTCCGTAGTGTAGAAGCAGTTCACCGGGCATACCGCGGCACATGGCGCGTCGGTGCAGTGCATGCATGCCATTGAAACCGAGCGCTCGCCTGGCTTGCCATCGTTGATGGTCACGACCCGGCGCCGATTGATTCCCCACGGCACCTCGTGCTCGTTCTTGCAAGCAGTTACGCAAGCATTGCATTCGATACAGCGATCAGCGTCGCAGAGAAACTTCATCCGGGCCATGGCCGTTGCTCCTTATGCCGCGACGATCTGACAAAGCGTGACCTTCGGCTCCTGCATGCCCGTCGCCGGGTCATACCCGTAGGTCGTGATCGTATTCGCGCTCTCGCCCAGTACGATCGGATCGGTGCCCTTCGGGTAATTGTTGCGCAGATCGACGCCTCCAAGCCAGCCGCCAAAGTGGAACGGCATCCACGCCACACCCTTGCCGACCCGCTCCGTCACCAGCGCCTTCACCTTCGCCCTCGAATTGTTCTCCGCGCCCGTCACCCAGACCCAACCACCGTCCCTGATGCCGCGTTCGGCGGCGTCCGCAACGTTGATCTCGATGAACATGTCCTGCTGCAATTCGGCGAGCCATGGATTGCTCCGCGACTCCTCACCGCCGCCTTCATATTCGACCAGACGGCCCGAGGAGAGGACGAGCGGAAATTGCTTGGCGACTCCCTTCTCGACCGCGGCCTTCTGCACCGAGAATCCGATGTTGGGCAAGCGGAACTGCTTGGCGTCCGGCAACGTCGGATATTTCGACACCAGATCGACGCGCGGCGAATAAATGGGCTCGCGATGCACCGGGATCGGATCGGGCAGGCCGAAGGCATTCATGCGTGCCTTGCCGTTGCCATAGGGAACGCAGCCATGCATCAGCGCGACGCGCTGAATGCCGCCCGAAAGATCGAGCGACCACGACACCGTGTCCGGTTTGTCGGGATTGACCTTGTTGATCGTGGCCATCTCGCTCTCGGTCAGATCCTTGTCCCAGCCGAGCTTCTTCAAGCTCGCCAACGTGAATTCGGGATAACCGTCCTTGATTTCCGAATCCTTCGAATAGGATCCATCCGCGAGCAGGCTGACCTTGCGGGTGCTGCCGTCGGGCAGCTTCTCCTCACGCTCGAGTCCGAAACGCGGGCGGAAGCAGCCGCCGCCATCCATCACCGCGAGATTGGTGTTGTAGAGCAGCGGCGTCCCCGGGTGCCTCACCTCGGGCGAACCCCAGCACGGCCACGGCAACCCGTAATAGTCACCGCCGACTTCCGGATCGTCCTTTGGCGCCCGCATGGTGACCAGATCGAACTTGTGCTGGTTTTTCATGTGCGCCTTGAGGCGTTCCGGCGATTGACCGCAATAGCCGGTCGACCAGCTTCCGCGATTCATCTCGCGAAGGATGTCCTCCGCCACCGGCAGGTTGTCCTCGACCTTGATGTTCTTGAACAGCTTGTCGGCAAAGCCGAGCTTCCTGGCGACCAGATACATGATCTCGAGGTCGTCCTTCGATTCGAAGACCGGTTTCACGATCTGCTCGCCCCATTGCAGCGAGCGGTTCGAGGCGACGCGCGATCCCTTGCATTCGAATTGCGTGGCCACCGGCAGAAGATAAACACCATCCTTGCGGCCGGACTGCACCGCGAGCGAAGCCCAGGTGGTCGGATGCGGATCGGCGATGACGAGCAATTCCAGCGCCTTTAACCCCTTCAACGATTCGGCAATTCGCGTAATGCTGTTGCTGGCGTGCCCCTGCACGAACACCGCCTTCACATTGTCCTTCTGCGCCACATCGGCTTTCGGAAGGATGACCGCGTCGAACCACCGCGTCAGCGGAATGCCGGGCGTTTCCATCAATTTCTTGTCATCGAAACGCGACAGCAAGTCGTCGTATTCCACCTCCCAGACACGCGACCAGTGCCTCCAGGCGCCTTCGGCCAGGCCATAGTAGAAAGGCAGCGTCACGATATCGAGCCCGACATCGGTCGCACCTTGCACGTTATCATGGCCGCGGAAGATATTGGCGCCGGTGCCGGGCTTTCCGACATTGCCGGTCAGCAGCAGCGCGATGCAGCTCGCGCGCACATTCGCCGTGCCGACCGTATGCTGGGTCTGCCCCATGCACCAGATCAATGTCGCGGGCTTCTCCGTCGCGAACATCTTGGCGACGCGCTCAAGCTGCGCGCCTGGAACGCCGCTGACGCGTTCGACTTCGTCCGGAGTCCACTTCTCCACTTCCTTGCGGAGATCGTCGAAGCCGTAAACCCGCTGCTGGATGAATTCCTTGTCTTCCCAGCCGTTCTTGAGGATGTGCCACATCATTCCGTACAGAACCGGAATGTCCGTTCCCGGCCGCAACCGCACGTATTCGGTCGCATGTGCGGCGGTCCGCGTCATGCGCGGATCGATCACGACGACATTCGCCTTGTTCAGCTCAGCGCCTTCAAGAAGATGCTGCAGCGAAACCGGATGCGCTTCGGCGGGATTGCCGCCCATAATGATCTGCGTCTTGGAGTTACGGATATCGTTGAAGCTGTTGGTCATCGCGCCGTAGCCCCAGGTGTTGGCCACGCCGGTCACGGTCGTCGAATGGCAGATGCGCGCCTGGTGATCGGTGTTGTTGGTGCCCCAGAACGCACCGAGCTTGCGGAAAAGATACGAACCTTCGTTCGTCATCTTCGCCGAGCCGAGCCAATAGACCGAATCGCCGCCCGACTTCTCGCGGATCTGCATCAGCTTGTCGCCGATCTCGTCGATCGCCACATCCCATGAGACGCGCGTCCATTGCCCGTCGACAAGTTTCATCGGGTAGCGGAGGCGACGCTCGTTATGAACGAGTTCGCGCACCGACGCGCCCTTGGCGCAGTGCGAGCCGCGATTGATCGGCGAATCCCAGCTCGGCTCCTGGCCTATCCACACACCGTTCAGCACCTCCGCGGTGACGGTACAGCCGACGGCGCAATGCGTGCACACGCTCTTGCGAAGCGTCGCACCCGATGTCAGCGGGCCCGCAACCACCGCCGCTTCGGCCTTGCGAACGGTGCCGAGCGGCAGCGCGCTCAGCGCGGTAAGACCGCCGGCGGCCAGACCGGAGCGGCGCAGGAACGTGCGTCTGTCGAAGCCGCTTCCCTGCTCGGTCAGCATCCCGAGAGCCGAACCGCCGCGCGTGATTTGCGCATTCTGTCGCTGTGCTCGTTTGATCAGCACGGCAGCCTCCTTCAGCTCGGATAACGGTTGACGCGGTAATAAGCCTTGACGTCGTCGGTCACCCGGTAGCGGGATTTGCGCTTCTCGTCGTACGTCTCGCTATCGGCCTGGGCGGGCGACGCAAGCGGCGATACAGCCATCGCGCCGACACCCAGCGCGCTGACGCCGACTCCGCGCAGGAAACCACGACGGCCGACGGCTGCTTTGCCGTCATTGTTGTCGTTTTTCATCGCGAGTCCTCCTTGGTGAGCCTTCGATCGCCGCTCAACTGGTGAGCGTAAAGGCCTCCGCTTCGATTTCCAGAAACAGACGGCCGAGTGAGCCGACCGATCGATAGAAATTCGCGCCGGCCGCGTTCTCCATGTCGATAAACAAACGTCGCATCCAGGGCGCGATATGTCTTTCGAACATCAGGCGCTGCGCATCTGCGGAGGCCGGAATGCTGCCGCCCGCCAGACCGGCCATGATCTCGCAAAGCGTTGCCGCATGATCCTCCGGCTCGAAATTGTTCTCGACGCGTTCAACGCCGAGCGCGGCGAGATCCTGCCGCAAGCGCGACAGCGGCCGTTCGTTGAGAAAGCCGGTCAGATAGAACGACGCGTAAGGCAGCAATTCGCCTCGCCCCAGGCCGATGAACAGGTCGAAGTATTCACGCTCGACAACAACGGGAGTGATTGTCGACGCCGCTTCTGCCAGCCGCGCGTGCGCCAGCCCGAGCGGCGTCGCATCGCCGCGCAGCCGGGCAATCTGTGCGAGCAAGGTATCCGACGGGGCGCGCGACAACAGCGTGGCGAGCAGCGCGTATTCCCGGGCGCGGCCGATATCAACGTCGTCAACGTCATCAGCCACGGCTAACTCGCTATAAAGATCAGGACGAAGCTCTGTACGCGGTATACCGGTTACGGCTTCAACGGCGATCACCCGCTCGGCGGGCACCCGGTTCCAGTTCGAGACCGATGGCTGCGTGATGCCTATTCTGCGGGCAAGCTCGGCCTGCCCGCCTGCCACCTGAATTGCCCGATTTAATCCTGAATCGCGCATCTTCGTTCTCCGAGCGAGCCGCCATGCGTCTCTTTCTCTTTGGAACGATTAAAAACTATGCCCGGGCGCGGAGGATCGTCAATGATTAACTATAGGATCGGGCTATATCTTTCGTCGCACGGCTATTTCGGCAATGCGCCGCCATGCGTACGACGAACCAAGGAGGCCTCAGCTTTTTGCTGATCGCCGTCCCGTCGCTCACGCAGGTCTCGCGCCGCGACATGCTCTAACTCGCCCTCTAACTCGCAATGTTCCATCTTACGGGGGGCTGGTCCGGCCACCGCGGCGGGCGCGGCCTCCTCCGGCAACTCATGCGGATCAGCCTCGGCCGACGACGGAGACTCGTCGGTTCCATGATGCGGCGCAGCAGGGCCTGCGATGTCGTCGATTTCTCGCCGCACGCCGCCAACGATCCTGGCGACCAGATCGCGCAACTCTTCCGGCGTATAGTCCAGCGGACCGAACCCCGGCATCGCATCGGGATCATTGAAGTCCCAGGCGTTCTCGGCGAGCCCGACGAAGTCGCGGATTGCCGGGTCCGCGAGCCAGGCACGACGAAGAGCTTCGCGACTCAACGCCGGCGGAACACCTTTGCGCAGGAATGCGGCGACGTCGGTGGCCGCCGAGATCGACTCAAGCGGCGGCAACGTCGAGAGATCGAATTCCTCAACTGATTCCGTCACGCCTTGCGAAGATAACGGAACGGTCTCGTCCTTGCTCTCAATCGCCTCTGAAACAGGCGCTTCCGGGCGAGCGGGTACGTTCGCCGCGTGCTTGCGGCGCGACCAGCGGCTCAGGAAGCCATCGTCCGTCATTCGTCGCGATCTCCGTGCGTACGCCGCCCAAGCGCTTCGAGATTTGCGCGACCCCGCTTGCGCTTGACGAACTCTTCCCTCTCGACGTGGTGTTCGGCGATGAACCGTTCAATGGCGCTTCGGATGACATCCGGCATCGGCACGGGTTCGACAAGATTGGCCGACGCGTCGGTGAAGCTCTCGCCCTCGGCAGAATCGGCCGTGACCGCCGTGATCGCGTAAGGCCACGGACCTTCGGACGGACTCATGACCACCCAGATGCTGGCCGCACCGGAGGCCAGATTTTCGCGATAACGCCCGGTTTCCGAGCGGTAAAGATCGATCGCGGCACTGCCGGCGTAATAGAGCGTGCCATCCGCGTCGGCGCGCAGCGTCGTCCATGCCTCGATGTCCGGCACGTCGGGCAGCACACCGACCGCGCGCCAGATAAAATCGGTCCAGGCAGATGCAGCGGTGCGGCGTTCGATCACCACGCCGACAGGAATGCGCACGAGCGGTAACGCGGCGGGGCTCAACTTGCGGCCTCCAGATGCTTGACGGGCAACCCGGTGACCAGATTCTGCGGTTTCATGCGCAGAATCCGGTCGGGCGATGCTGCCAAGATCAGATAAACCGGCTCATTCATCCGTCCCTCGATGATGGCCGTATGGTCTGAAAACGCAAGCCGGAAAAGCGCCATGACGCGGCCAGCCACGTTGTCGTCGAGGCATTCATCATTCCAAAGCCGGTCGCCGATCCTGGTCGCCTCGGAATCAAGCCCCACGTACCAGGTGAACCTTGCATCGCGTAGTTCCGCGAGCGGCTCGATCGTCACGTCGACCGAGAGCAGATGCTTGATCCACCGGGTCATTGCTTCCGCAAGGGCTGCCGGACCGCGCCGTCCCACCGAGAACTCCAATCCCAGGTCAAACATGTCGCTGCGACGCCAGTAGCTGACGGCATTCGCATCGTCCATGACCTCGATCTGTCCGTCGGCAGATATTTCCAGCAATGATAATAACGGCGTCGCCGGCTGCGGGTTGGTGCTCGCGATCCACTCCTCGTCCGCCGCCGTCACGGATTGTTGATTCAGCATGATGCGCTGCGGCCGGAAAAACAGTTCGCCCGCACGTAAGACAAACGGATCGTCGCAGCCATCGAGCGCATTGCGCAGGATGACGTGCGTGAGCTGATTGACGAACAGCGGCGGCAGGGTCACCGCTCCGCCGCGCATCAAGGCGAGATAGGCGGCCTCAAGCGTCTGGTGGCGTAACAACAGCTCGCGAAACGCCAATACAAACTGCCAGTTTTCCCGTGCATCGGGGTCAGCAATTGCTGAAACGTCGGCCGCCTCAACAGGCCGTCGTGGTTGAGCCAGTAACGCCGCGTGCAATTTTCGCTCGAGCGCGCAAGCATCCGGCGGCGGCATCAATTCGGGCCGGATAAAATAGGCCTTCAGAAACTCGTCGGTCGCGACCAGCCCACCGCCCGGTCCGCGATCGAGCAAATGATGGCCACAGGATATCCAGAAATCTCTCATTTGTTGTTCTCACGCTCCACGGAGATGCCGGCCAGATCGATTTCGTCCGCCGATTGTTGGACGTCATCGACTTCCAGGATCGAGAACGCGTGATGGGATTGCGATCCGCAGCGTGACCGCAACGTACGGAATGTTTCCCGGATCTCGCCCCCCTCCACCGTACGGCGAAGCGCGATGAAGATGCCCGCGCGGTCATCGCAGAGCGATTCGGCAAAATCGACTTCCTCCTCGGCCGCCCGGCGCGCGGTGGCGAGATCGGGTGCGCCGAGCCGCTCGACCAGACGTTGCGCAAGCAATTCCACGACCGCATCCCGATCGCCGTCCTTGACGTCGACGATCTGCACGAGTGTTGACCAACCCCACGATTGCAGGCCGAGGAATCCGCTACGAAACGCCGAGCGCGCCTTGCCGTGCAGCGCCGTCGGGTCGTCGCTCCAGAACCGGAAGGTGCCCGGCACCGCCCATTCGCCCGGCTCGGCAGCCGGGTCGAACACGAACGTATCCGATGGATCAAGCGCGACAGTGCGAAGGAGCTTCACAGGCGCGGCCCTCCGGTGTCCGGATCAAGCCACGATGGCGCTTTCAACGCCGGCAGCAACTCGCAGCGCACGACGTTGTCGTCTGTCCGCCGCACAAGCAAATCGCCATTCTCCGCGATCTCGTGCACAACGCCGGGCCAGCGTGGCAACCGTTGCACGAATTGCCGCGCGAGGCTGTCAAATCCGTCCGCCTGCCAGACGTCGATTGCCGTCATCAGGTGACGGGCAAAAGCCTCGGTTAGCTTTGCCGCGCCGACATCGCCGAAACCTTCCTGCTCGAGCGCCGACGCGAGCGGATGCGCGCCGGGTTCTTCTCCCGACATCAACACCGTGCGGATCATGACGCCGAATACCAGCCATTGCGGCCGTTCATCCTCCCGCGTGATTCCTGGCCATCCAATACGCCCGCCGCCAATCAGACCACCGTCGATGCGAATGGCGTCCGGCCAGTCGACCGTCACCGATTTCCCCGGCGGCGCGTGGGCCAGCAGGGCGTCGACCAGCGCGATCATACCGGCGTAAAGGGCGCGGCGCGCCGTGCGCAACGGTTCATCCGGTTCCAGAACCACCGCGAATTCCGCAAGGTCGAAGCGCCCGACCGAAACCAGCGTGCCGGCGCCGCATTGCGACGCAATATCGACGGCATGGGCGAATGCATCCGAGTGCTCGCGCAGCGTCACCAGCGCAAACGGTGGCGGCAGATCGAGAACCTGCTCGAAGGGTACGCGGATGCGCATCGGCGGCAATACGACCTCCGGCGAATTTCATTCGTCCTCCTATAGCTATAGTCTTCCGACTTCCGATACGAGTCCCGTGACAGGACGATAGGCGCAGACAACGGCAATGGCGGATCGACCCCGGAAAATCCTGATATGCTCGTGCGAGGACACGATGAGCCTTGACACGGCTGCGGTCCGAAGGGCGAACCCCGACGCCGATGTTTCCACCTGTCGTCATATGTGCCGGACGGAGGTGGGGCGATTCCGCGATGCGCTGCAGGACGGTGCCGCGCTGACCGTTGGCTGCACCCAGGAGGCGCCGCTATTCTCGGAATTGGCCGGCGAGCGCGAGGCTTCAATCAGTTTCGTCAACGTGCGCGAAACCGCAGGCTGGTCCGCGCAAGGAACGAAGGCGGGTGCAAAAATGGCCGCGCTGCTCGCGGCTGCAACCGAGCCAGCGCCGGACTTTCCGCTAGTCACCCTGTCGAGCGAGGGCGTCATTCTGATTTGCGGCCGGGACGAACGCGCGATTGAGGCCGGCAACCTGTTGGCTGATCAACTCGACGTTACTGTCCTGGTCAGCCAACCGGAAGCGCTGGAGCCGCCCGGCGTCACCACGTTTCCGATCGCCAAGGGAACCATCCGTGCAGCGACAGGCCATCTTGGCGCCTTCGAACTCACGGTCGACGATTACGCGCTGTCCCGGCCGTCTTCCCGCGACAAGCTGATATTTGAACCGCCGCGCAATGGGGCGATCTCGCGCTGCGATCTCATACTTGATCTCACCGGCGGCGCTCCATTGTTTCCGGCGCACGATCTACGCGACGGCTACGTGCGCGCCGATCCCGGAGATCCGACAGCGGTCGTGCGCGCCGTGCTCAAGGCCCGTGATCTTGTCGGCAGCTTCGACAAACCACGATACATCAACTTCAACGCAGCGCTATGCGCCCATTCGCGTTCGAATATCGTCGGATGCCGACGATGCCTCGATCTCTGTCCGACCAGCGCCATCACACCCAACGGCGACCATGTCGTCATCAACGCGGAAGTGTGCGCCGGATGCGGCCAATGCGCCGCGGCATGTCCGACCGGGGCAGCATCCTACACGTTGCCTCCGGCGGACGTCCTGCTCCACAAATTGCGCGCGATGTTGATGGCCTACCATAGAGCCGGCGGCGCCGATGCCATCGTGTTGCTGCACGATGGCGAACATGGCGTCCCCCTGATCGACGCGCTCGCGCGTCACGGCATGGGGCTTCCCGCCAACGTGCTGCCGCTCGGCGTCAATGAGGTGACGCAGGTCGGGCTCGAAGCGATCGTGGCGGCCTTCGCCTATGGTGCCGCTGACTTGCGGCTGTTGTTGCGGGCAAAACCACGCCACGCGCCCGTCGGGCTTGGCAAAACGATGGCGCTGGCCGAGACGATCCTCGCTGGGCTCGGGCTTCAGGGTGCGCGTGTTTCCACGATCGAAACCGACGACCCGGACGAGTTGGGCGCGGCATTGTACGGCATGACGCCGGACGCGCCTGTCCCACATCCGGCAAGCTTCCGGACAGTCGGCAGAACGCGCGACGTGCTGCGTTTCGCATTGCATGAATTGCATCGAGTGGCGCCGGCGCCGGTCGATGTGATCGCGCTGCCCGATGGCGCGCCATTCGGCACCCTCGCAGTCGACGTCGAGGGATGCACGCTCTGCCTGTCCTGTGTTTCCGCCTGCCCAACCGGCGCATTGTACGACGATCCGGAACGGCCGGTCCTTCGGTTCGCCGAGGATGCCTGCGTGCAATGTGGCCTGTGCCAGGCGACGTGCCCGGAAAAGGTTATCAGTCTGGTGCCGCAAATCGACTTCCGGGCAACCACGGCGAGCGCACGCACGCTCAAGGAAGAAGAGCCGGCGCTCTGTATCCGCTGCCACAAGCCATTCGGTGTCAAAAGCACCATCGACCGGGTCGCAGCAAAGCTTGAGGGCCGGCACTGGATGTATCCCAACGCGGACAAACGCGTCGATGCCATCCGGATGTGCGCCGACTGTCGTGTGATCACCATGAGCGAGGACGGTTTCAGTCCCTTTGCCGACGTTTCCGAGCGCCCGGCGCCGCGCACCACCGACGACTATCTGCGCGAGCGCGAACAGAAAGGAAAAAGCTGATTATCCGGCGGTGAAAGGACCATCAGAATCGCAAGAGCCACCTTGCAGCGCGACAGCGGTTGACGGTCGAGCATGACCGTTGGCAGCGCCAATGATGTCGATGACAAATGATGTCGATGACAACTGACGTCGATGACAACGGAATGGCAGAACCCTGAAGACGCCGGACAATTATCCATCGATGTCAATGATCCATGGATAGCGACGAGAGGACGAGATATCATGCTTCGCTAGCGCTGGGTGAATAGCTTGCAGCCCCGCGGCAAGGCGAACTGTCTGCCTTTCTTCGCCTTGAAGTGAACGCCCGGGTCTCGAACCCGATGATGCTGTGATGGCAATGGTGCGTTCGTATGACGAGTTCAACACCAGTCTATACCGGCAATGATCGCTGTCGCGGCGACGTTTACAACGACCGGCCCGCAAGCGGCACGTCGATCGATCGACCATCCTGGATTACCCACGCGGCTCGACGGCGGGCATCGCCCCGAACTCAAACCGTTGCTGCTTCTCGACTATCACAGACAAAATCAAAGGATGACGGCGGTCGATCCATTCGGGTCTGTGTAGTTCCCTGTCGGATCGAAGCCAGCTTATTAGGTTACGCTTTTGAAGATCGTTATTCGATGAGGAGAGCCGCGTCTTTGTGAAGGGAGAAGCAAATGTTGCTTGAAATTCTCGACCCGGTGATCCTCGCGCGCGCGCAGTTCGCCTTCACGCTGTCGATCCATTTCATTTTCCCGGCTTTCTCCATTGGGCTCGCAAGCTATTTGATGGTTCTCGAGGGGCTATGGCTCGCGACCGATCGGGATGTCTACGCCAACCTCTTTCGTTACTGGCTGAAGATCTTCGCCATGGTGTTTGGCATGGGTGTCGTTTCGGGCATCGTCATGTCTTACCAGTTCGGAACCAACTGGTCGGTGTTTTCGACCAGGGCCGGGCCGATCATCGGCCCGTTGATGGCCTATGAGGTTCTGACGGCATTCTTCCTCGAAGCCGGTTTTCTGGGCGTGATGTTATTCGGCATGACGAAGGTCGGAAAGGGTCTGCATTTCTTCGCGACCTGTATGGTGGCGCTCGGAACACTCATCTCGGCGACATGGATCATCGCGGTCAATAGTTGGATGCAGACGCCGGCAGGATACGCGATCAATGCCGACGGACAATTCGTACCGGCCGGATCGTGGTTGCCGATCATCTTTACGGCGAGTTTCCCTTATCGCCTCGTCCATACCGTGATCGCAGCGTATCTCACGACCGCTCTCGCCGTGGGCGGCGTCGGCGCCTGGCACTTGCTGCGAGACCGGACAAATCCAGGCGCGCGCAAGATGTTTTCAATGGCGATGTGGATGGCGGCCATCGTCACCCCAATTCAAATTCTGGCGGGGGACGCGCATGGGCTGAATACTTTGGAGCACCAGCCGGCGAAAGTGCTCGCAATGGAAGGCGATTTTGAGCCGAGCCCCAATGGAGCGCCGCTTGTCCTGTTCGGCCTGCCGAGCAATGAGGCGGCGCGCGTGCGCTACGCATGGTCGGTGCCGCATATCGGTTCGTTGATCCTCAAGCACGACCCTTACGCGCCGCTTCAAGGGCTCAAGGACTTTCCGCAAGATCAATGGCCTCCGGTGGCAATCGTTTTCTGGTCATTCCGGATCATGGTCGGACTTGCGCTTGCGATGTTCGGCCTTGGCCTCTGGAGCCTGCTCGCTCGCCTCCGGGGAAAACTTTTCGACTGGGACTGGCTGCACCGCGCCGCGGTACTGATGGGACCGGCTGGCTTCGTTGCGGTGATCGCAGGCTGGGTCACGACGGAAGTCGGCCGCCAGCCATTCACGATCTACGGCCTGATGCGCACCGCCGACTCGCATTCACCGCTCGCGGCACCCGCGGTGGCGGCTTCGCTTGTCGCCTTTATCCTGGTCTATTTCGCAGTCTTCGGCGCAGGCACCTACTACCTGCTGCGGTTGATGTCGAAGCCACCCGAACCGGAGGAGAAAGAACCCGTTCGTGTGCCGCCGCGCGCCACAGGCGTCACGCCGGCAGCGGGCGTTACCTCAACCTCATGGCGTCGGAGTGAACGTCATGGGTAGCCTCGATCTCACTCTCATATGGGCCGGCATCATCGGATTCGCCGTGATGGCTTATGTCGTGTTGGATGGTTTCGACCTCGGCATCGGCATTTTGTTCGCGACCCTTGCGGTCGGGGATGAACGTGACCGTGCAATGAACTCGATCGCACCGGTCTGGGACGGTAACGAAACCTGGCTCGTCATGGGCGGAGGTGGGCTCCTTGCGGTCTTTCCGCTGGCATACGCAATCATTTTGCCAGCAACGTACCCGCTCATCATCGCGATGCTGCTGGGGCTTATCTTCCGTGGCGTCGCCTTCGAATTTCGCTGGCGTCATCCACGCCATCGACCGCTCTGGGATTTTGCCTTTTCGCTCGGCTCCCTGGTTGCGGCTTTTGCACAAGGCGTCACGCTCGGCGCGATCCTGCAAGGAATCCGCGTCGAGAATAACGCGTATGCGGGAGGCTGGCTTGATTGGCTAAGCCCATTCAGCATGCTGACAGGCGTGGCCGTGGTGATCGGCTACGCATTGCTCGGCGCGACCTGGCTCATCTGGAAAACAGAGGGCTCGAACCAGAGCCATGCCAGACGGGCCGCGTTCTGGCTCGGCATCGGAACACTCGTCGCGCTTGCCGCGGTCAGCGCGGCCACGCCATTTCTGAGCTACGACTACTGGCGACGATGGTTCGCCATGCCCGGCGTGCTGCTCACCGCGCAGGTCCCAGTGCTCGTTGTGATCTGCGCGGCGACGTTCTTCTGGAGCCTGCGCGCCAGCTCTGAAAGACTGCCCTTCCTGATGGCGCTCGCTCTGTTCCTTCTAAGCTTCGTCGGGCTTGGCATCAGTATCTATCCATACGCCGTGCCGCGCACTGTGACGATCTGGGATGCGGCCGCACCACCCCAGGGCCAGATTTTCCTGCTGGTTGGAACACTCATCATCATCCCACTCATACTTGCCTACACGAGCTGGGCATACTGGGTGTTCCGAGGCAAAGCCGGCGGAACGGGCTATCATTGATGAAAACAGCCTTACCGCTTTGGAAGCGACTCGCCTGGATGGGCGCGATCTGGATCGCGAGCGTCTTCGCGCTCGGCGTCGTCACCGCGGTGATCCGGCTGTTCTTGAAAGGTTGACTTGCGATCGGTTCATTTTGAATTGCGAAGATAAAACATAGCGGATCGTTCAACGCCATGGCCACTCGCCGGTGATCCGGACAAACAGAGGGCCGCTCCAAGGAGCGGCCCTCAAACATCCTACAAGACCAGTTGTTATTTAGTCGCGCAGACGCAACACCCGATCCCTAAGGAATGGATCCAACGCTCCTCAAAGCGAGGAAACGCCGATATCGAGGGTTGCGGGAGCGAATCCCCGATCTTTACGATTGATAGAACAAGTCGCGAGATCGCCTACCATTCCAGCTTCTCCATCTTACGCAGGACAACGTGCGTGTCGCGCGTAAAGATGCCGGTCGGACCCCAGTAGTTCCAGCCGTATGTGAACTGCGCATAACCACCGGCCAGGAACAGCGGGTTGATGCGAATACGCGTCAGACTGTTGTGCCCGCCGCCACGCCACTTCCGCT
>NZ_MKRN01000206.1:0-25820 GCF_001896955.1 Nitrobacter sp. 62-13
CGCTAGCGAAGGCGATGACTGCTATCGGTAATAGTGTCCGCGGACAACATTAGCTGTAGAAGATTATGAGTCGCTTTTCACATCGCGCAGAGGTTTTGTACTCGAACCGCTCCAAAGTTTTGGATCTGTTTGCTGACATCCTCGATTACCCCGCTCCAGGTTTGGATCGCAAGGCGTCCGAATGTGCAGCGCTGGTTCGCGGTGTCCAACCACAAGCGGCTGCCTTACTTGAGAGCTTTCGTAGTTTCGCTGAAGAAACTGGTATTGGAAAGCTGCAGGAGGTTTATAGCGGATTTTTTGACCTAAACTCTATATGCCACCCGTATGTTGGGTATCAGTTATTCGGCGAAAACTATAAACGCAGTATTTTTTTGGTCGAACTGAAGAAGAGTTATCGCGCTAGCGGTTTCGAATCGAGCGCGTCCGAAATTCCTGATCGCCTGTCAATTATGCTGCGGTTCGCTGCACAGAATGATGGGGAAGATATCGATGCGCTACTGAACAAGGGGTTGTTGCCGGCACTTGAGCGCATGACGACAAAGCCGGAAACCGAGGGTCACCAACACGGTCATGCCGATATTGACGGCGACACAGGAATTGAACGCTCAAAGTTGGATGATCGCGAGTTGCGCAAGCAGCTAAAGGATCAGCAGCGCGAGGCGCGAAAGCTGCTTGAAGGACAGAACCAAAAGGATGATCGGAAGCAACTTAGCGGTCAAAGCCAGGGTGATGTTCTTGAGGGCGGCTTCCTGTTGGCGATGAGCGAAGATTACGACATTGATGAAGTTGAAAAGCGCGCCCACCCGTATCATCAGGCGCTTGATGCGCTTCGTCTTTTGTTGAACGAAGGTATGACTAAGAAGCGTGCTGACCGGTCGGCAGAGCAGGAACGTGTGCTTGGCTGGACACGGGAACGATTCAACCTCGACGAGGATGAGACCATCATGGTGTCGGAGCTTCCGTGCTCGGACCCCGGATGCCCGCCGGTTGAAACACATGTTGTGTTTTGGACGCAGGCTGGAAGACAGCACTTCAAGGTTTACAAGCCACTTGCTGAGGTCGCCGCAGACGACCTACTGGATTGGCGAGCGTGAGAAGCATATCCCATGTGTGACGGAGGCAAATTCTATGTATGACGTATTCCTGTTTGCGGTTCTGCCATACTTGGCGATCGTAATAGCGGTAATTGGGGGTGTTTACAGGTACCGTACAAACCGCTTTTCCTATTCGACGCTATCTTCTCAGCTCTTGGAGAACAGGCGGCTGTTCTGGGGTTCGGTGCCGTGGCATTACGGTATCGTTGTGGTTTTGCTTGCGCACCTTATCGGCTTCTTGGTTCCAGGGATGTGGGCGAGCCTTACAGCTACTCCGACCGCCTTGTACACAATTGAACTCATCGGCTTCACATTCGGTTTGGCCGCTTTGATCGGGCTCGTTGTTTTGATGGTTCGTCGTTTCACGACGGAAAGGATTCTTGCTGTCACGAGCCCAATGGACGGCGTTCTGCTTGTAGCGCTCCTCGTGCAGGTGGCCCTCGGGTTCTGGGTATCTCTGGCTTATCGGTGGGGTGCCGACTGGTACATTGATACGGCTGTGCCCTGGCTTATTTCGCTTGTGTCGTTAAACCCGCAGACCCACTATATCTCGGCGTTGCCATTCGCGGTTAAGGCGCACATGCTTAACGGGTTTGTGGTGATTGCACTTTTCCCCTTCTCTCGCTTGGTGCACCTGATCATGTTCCCGTTCTGGTATCTGTGGCGGCCCTATCAGCTTCAAATCAGAAACACTGTTAGACAGGCGCACTAACGCTTGGTATAATGACTGAAGCTTGATATAAATTCTATCTTGAAATTTGAGAGTAGCGCCGGCGAGCAACAACTCGCCGGCGAGTGTTATGGGCTGACCTTGGCCCGATGAGTCCACTTAGGCATATGGCTGTATTGTCAAGTGTGTAAGCTCCCCGACGAGGTGAGCGGTAACAGAATAGGTTGAAGGTCCAGCCAAGGTTAACAACTTTATTGAAACGCTGAGCACGAACCTGCCAAGTGCATTTTTGTAGGAGCTACCCGTGGAACATGTCGGGGTTGATAAGACGGACGAGCCTCAGGGCAATGCGAGGATTTTGTTTATATCGACCGTGGCGTTTTCGCTTGGTTTTGCGATTTGGGGAATGTTTTCCGCGCTCGCCCCGTTCCTTATTGAGTGGTATCATTTCACAAGTACTCAGGTACTTGTTTTGGCGGCCATGGAGCCGCTTTTTGCGGCAGCCATTAGTATCCCGCTAGGTATCTGGACCGACAAGTACGGTGGTCGGACGGTATTTACCATTTTGCTTGTCTGCCTTTCGGTCGTTTTGATTTTTGGAACGTTCGCCGAAGGCTATTATTCCTTCCTATTTCTAGGAATGATGCTCGGGCTCGGCGGCGCGACCTTCGTGGTCGGTAACGCTCACGTATCGTCCTGGTATCCCAAATCGAGGCAGGGCATGGCTTTGGGCCTTTTTGCCTTGGGTAATGTGGGAATCACCGTCGGTATGATGGTGGTTACGTTTGTGATTACGAACCTTGTGGACGCTTCCGATCCTGAGGGTTGGCGGATTATTTTTCCGATCTTCGCCATTCCTACGCTGCTAATGGCGGCCGTTTACATGTTTTTTACATCTGACCCGCCGAACAGGAAACTTAAGAATACGTCTATGCGAGAGATCTTCGCCGTATATAGATCCGGCGTAGTCGTGTGGCTGGTGCCAGGGCTTTACTGGGTGGCTTTTGGCACGCTTGTTTTCTTCGCATCAACGATGCCGACCTATCTGGTCGATTTTTGGCACGTAAATCCGACTAGCGCGTCAGCATTTTATACCCCGCTACTGGTAGTCTGCGTTGCTATTACGCGGCCACTCGGTGGATGGCTTGCCGATCGGTACGACGTTCTGTCAATCCTAACCTGGATGTTTGGCGCCATGTCCGGTTTGGCCGTGCTCCTCGCCTTACAGCTTTCGCTGAGCTTGGAATTGGTTGCCATCTATGGACTTGCACTGATATCTGGCGCGGCTGCGGCGGCGGTGATCAAGCTGATTCCGATCTACTTCGAGCATGTGGGTGCCGTCAGCGGACTTGCGAAAGCGGCAGGCGCTGCCTGTGGCTTTACGATGACAGCGATCCTAGCCGCCAGCAACTTTCTCCTGGGTGGCTACACGCTAGGTTTCGTCGTCTGGGCGTTAATGAATGGTGCGGCGTTTTACATCGCATTCACACGAGTCGGTTTCAGGGATGTCAAACCGGTCCGTGGGGCGATTGCCGAGGCCGTTCCTGCACATTAGGTTGCCCTTATTAGAGGGCTACGAATGTCATGTCGGCTCGTTCAAAGACGTCATTACCGCCCCGGTATCGGGGCGGTTGTGCTAACGTAGCGCTCGAGCTTAAGGTTAGTAAAGTCTAGTGCAGCCGTTCGACAAATCGAAACGTCGCTTCCGGCTTCGCATGCGCGGTGCCCGTCGCCTTTCACCGGCATATTTCGCCTTAGTTATGGCTACCGGGATTGTCTCCATCGCCTCGGAGCGGGCAGGCTTTCATCCGATTGCTGTCACTCTCTTGTGGCTGAATGCGGCGCAGTTTGTCGTACTCTGGGTTTTAACGTCGTGGAGGCTCGTCCGCTATCGTCGAGCGTTGATTGCCGATCTGACGGACCACCGATCGGCCCCAGGATTTCTCTCCGCAGTTGCTGCCACGGGCGTGATGGCAAATCAGCTGATACTTGCAGGTGCCTTAAACCTGGCGTTGGGACTCTGGATTTTTGGCATTTTACTCTGGATCATCCTGACCTACACGATTTTCGCTAACCTGACGATCATGGAGAGCAAGCCGACGATCGATCAGGGTATTACCGGAGCTTGGTTGCTTGCGGTTGTCTCGACGCAAGCGATCTCGCTTCTTAGCGCGCTCCTCGCGCGGCATATTAGTCAGCCTCTTCGGCTGGATGTCAATTTTCTCGCCCTGTCGATGTTGCTATGGGGCGGCATGCTGTACATTTCGATCATCTCGTTGATTTTTTATCGCTACATGTTCTTCAAGTTCTCGCCGGCCGATTTCGTGCCCTCATATTGGATCAACATGGGCGCGATGGCGATCTCTACGCTTGCCGGTTCGGTTCTGATTGAGAACGCCGCAGATGCATGGTTTCTTGATGAATTGCTCCCCTTCCTCAAAGGTTTCACGATTTTCTTCTGGGCAGCTGGAACCTGGTGGATTCCGCTACTGATCGTCCTGGTTGTTTGGCGACATTTTCATCGGCGATTTCCGCTCAGATACGATCCCGCATATTGGAGTGCAGTCTTTCCGTTAGGAATGTACACCGTCTGTACTTATGAGATGTCTAGCGCTATGCGGCTGGATTTCCTGCGTCCCATTGCCGACGTTTTTATTTATGTCGCGCTATTGGCCTGGACAGCAGCCTTCGTCGGTCTGGTGAGGAAGCTTGCGAGCAATATGATTCCTGCCCTCAGTCCTCGCTAACGGGTTGCGGGAATTCGCTCAAGGGCCGGCGTCCAGGCGCTAGCAGCTGCGAAATTCGACGACCAGTGAATCCGTATGTTTTGGGGTATCCATCCGCGCAGCCGAGCTAGGCTCGTGACGCACGCGGCTTCATCAATGAACGCCAGCTTTGTCGGATCGGTAAGGCCGATCCGCCGACCGCGAGCGACTAACGTCCAGGCGCTCATGCCGGTTAGCCAGTACCCGTTATTTTGAAACGTGATCTCAAACCATTCAGGGAAAGGAGAGACTGTGCTCGTGCTGGTGGTCACACCGCGCTGGTGTGAGTTCGCTGCAAAGCTCTGACAATGTATCCGCCCTTTTTCTTCGATCCGCGCTCTAGGCCGATCGTCCTTGGCATCGAGAGCGAGATTGGTTTTGCACTTTCCGGCTCTCTCGGTTGGGACGCTGAGACCCACTGCCGTTTAGGCGCTCACCATGAAACCTTCGTTTGTAACCACACCGAACGAGTTCGCGCCGCAAAAGCTCGCTGAATAATCTCAAAAAGGTGTCCGGGCGACGTTACAGATCGTCGCCGCGAAGCTCGGAAAAATATCAGCTATAGCCCTTTCCAAAGCAAACCTGTGTTGGTACATACGCTGCACACTGCGGGCATTTGCCCGGATTGCCTTCCCAGGATCTCCGGTAATCGGTCGACGCCCCGAGCGTCGATAAGATCAACCTCCAGCGATGGTTCGAGAAGGCAGGAGTAAAGAGCTTAGCGCGGGGTGGAGCAGCCCGGTAGCTCGTCAGGCTCATAACCTGAAGGTCATAGGTTCAAATCCTATCCCCGCAACCAAATTTAAGAAGAAAATCAAAGGGTTGGCAAAACGCCAGCCCTTTCTTTTTGCCAGAATTCGGCTAGCACACCGCTAGCACACAGTTCGACCAGTTCCCTCCGTCCTGCTATAATGGGTTTCAGGAGGCGAAAGTGGCGAGCCACGAGCTATTGGGAGGACTGATTCAGGTTTATCGGCGCGGAGACGGCCGATACTGGCAGTGCTCGGCCTCGATCGACGGCAAGCAATATCGCAAGAGCACGGGCGAGCAGGATCTGGAGCCCGCCAAGCAGTTCGCCGAAGACTGGTATCTCGGACTGCGCGGCAAGGCCCGCGCCGGACTCCTCAAGACAGAAAAGACCTTCGACCAGGTCGCCGATCAGTTCGAGAAAGAATACGAGATCATCACAGAGGGACAGCGCAGCGAGCGGTGGACGCGAGGCCACAAAGATCGTCTGCGGCTTCACCTTCGCCCTTTCTTTGGAAAGCTGGGTATCTCGGAAGTCACGCCGGGCAAGGTTCAGGAATACCGCGTTCACCGTGCCTCGCAGCTTACAAGGCACGGCAAGCCTCCGACCCGCAGCACCCTTCACGATGAAATCGTGACGCTGCGCCTCGCCCTCAAGACGGCGGTTCGGCACAATTGGCTCGCCTTCCTGCCTGACCTTTCTCCGCCATATAAGACACAGGGAAAAATCGTTCATCGTCCCTGGTTCAGCCCTGACGAATACAAGCAGCTCTATACCGCGACCCGCGAATACGCGAAGACGGCCCGTCCAAAGGACAAATGGAGCGCCGAACAGGTGCACGACTTCGTGCTGTTCATGGCGAATACCGGGCTTCGTCCTGACGAGGTCCGACACCTTCAGCATCGCGACGTGACCGTCGTCAAGGACCGGGACACCGACGAACGCATTCTCGAAATCCAGGTGCGCGGCAAGCGCGGCGTCGGTTTCTGCAAGAGCATGCCCGGAGCGGTGCAGCCCTATCAGCGCCTGCTCAAACGCGCGAAAGCCGACTCGGACATCTGGCTCAAGGACGCTCCGGAGGATCGTCCGACGAAGGAGCCGAGCTATCCCGAGCCGACCGATGCGCTCTTCCCGAGCAATCACATCAAGATGTTCAACGGCGTGCTTCAACGCACGAAGCTCAAGCTCGACCGCGAAGGCAACAAGCGGACCGCCTATAGTCTGCGACATACGTACATATGCATGCGACTTATCGAGGGCGCCGACATCTATGCGCTCGCCAAGAACTGCCGCACCAGCGTCGAAATGATTCAGAAGTTCTACGCCGCTCACATCAAAGATCTGCTCGACGCATCGGCCATCAACGTGATGCGCCCCAAACGGGCGAAGAAGCCTTCCGGCGATCCCTCGGAGAAACGCCCGCATTGATCCGGGCGGACACGCACCGTCCTGACCGACAACGAAGACGCCTGCCGTCTCGTCAAGCGCGCCGCCTGCCGGTGCGCCCGCGGGCCTTGCGCCCATAGCGGCAATCGCGAACGCGATCTCCTGAGGTCAGGACATCCGTCACGGGTCCGCCCGTTGGCCGTATTGCATCATCACTTGTCGCGCGTCCCGCCATAAGAAGCGGTCTCTTACTTTGCCTACACTCTGCGCCGGTGCGCGCACGCTTCAAGGGCAAGCCCTCGGCTTTCCGGCAAGCCGGGCCGCTTCGCTGCGCGAAGTTCCGCATCCGCTCGTTCACCGCCGCCTTTGCTCGGCATCGAGACCGCCAATTACGGCGGGCTCGCAAGAGCCAAAGGCGATGCAATGTCCACCCAATCAACCGTATCCATCCGGAAGGATGTCTATTCCGAGATCACGTCACAGCTTGTCGCCGCGATCGAGGCGAATCCCGGCGCACCTCAACTGCCCTGGCGCAAATCCTCAGGCGCTCTGTTCATGCCCGTCAATGCGCTGACGAAGAACGGCTATAACGGCATCAATATCGTGAGCCTCTGGGTTGCCGCCGAATTGAAGGGCTTCAGCTCACCCGTCTGGGCCACTTACAAGCAGTGGTCGGAGCTTGGCGCTCAGGTCCGCGCCGGCGAGAAATCCAGTCCTGTCATCTTCTACAAGGAGTTCGACGCGGAGCCCGATCCTGACGGCGCGCAGGACGATGGCAAGCGCCGCGTCGCAAGAGCATCGCGGGTGTTCAACGCGGCGCAGGTCGACGGTTATGCCGTTCCAGCGTCCCCCGATCCGCTCGGGCCCGTCGAGCGCATCGCTGGCGCCGATGCTTTCGTGAGCGCAACGGGCGCGCGGATCGAGCATGGCGGCGACCGGGCCTTCTACCGGCCTTCGACCGATCATATCCAGATGCCTTCCGAGGATGCATTTTGCGGCACCGGGACGTTGTCCCGCAGCGAAGGCTATTACGCGACACTCGTCCACGAGCTGACGCACTGGACCGGCGCGAAACACCGGCTTGACCGGGAATTCGGCAAGCGCTTCGGCGATCAGGCCTATGCCGCCGAGGAGTTGGTCGCTGAAATCGGCGCGGCGTTCCTGTGCGCGGAGCTTCAGATCACGCAGGATTTGCGTCCCGATCACGCTCAATATCTCGCGCAGTGGCTGAAGCTGATGAAGGACGACAGCCGCGCCGTTTTCACTGCCGCCGCCAGGGCGTCCGAAGCGGCGATGTATCTGAAGCGTTTAGCAACTTGAGCCGCCTAACTAAGTGTAGCACTGAATGATCATATGAAAATCTCATAATCCAAGTGTGAGGGACGCTTCCGAGAATCGGCCCGCGCAAGCATGCCTATTTAGCCTTTCGGATTGTGTGACATAAAAGTTGGATGTGCAGAAGGAAAAGCTGAGTGATATGATGGGGAAATGAACAGAGGTTTTTCGAATCGATACGGCTACGGCGCAGTGGACGCAGAGATAGTAATGCGTGAAGAAGCGCCGGCCGACCTGCGCTATGCGGTCGCCGAAATCGCCCGGACGGCGGGCATGAGCCCGACGCAGATACGGACGATTGCTTGCCGGGTATTGTTCGCAGCTCCAGACCCGAATAGCTGGTCAGAGTATCCCAATATTTGGGGCGAGGTGTTACGCCTACTTGCAGATTGCGAGTGGTTCAAAGTTTACGATGTCGCCGAAGCACTGTGGCGCTCGCTGGAATACGACGATGAGAATCGGCAGCTCTTTTCGAATGAGCTGAATAGGTTTTTTCGGGAGAAAGGCATTGGTTGGGAGTTGAAAGATCCGGACGGAATCGTATTCCGGGGCGGCGAAGCCTTCACGGTGACAACGGACGAAGCCGCGCGCGTTTTGCAAAGTGCGGGACATATGACGTCTGCGAACGAAATTCACGAGGCGCTGCGGGATATTTCACGCAGACCGATGCCGGACCGGACCGGAGCAATTCAACATGCGATGGCAGCGCTCGAATGCACGGCGCGCGAGATAGCGGATGACAGCACGACGCTCGGAAAGCTGATTCCGAAGCTGGACCTACCAAAGCCGCTTGATACCGCGGCGGAGAAGCTGTGGGGTTTTGCGTCGAACCACGCGCGCCATCTGCATGAAGGCGGTAGCGCGGGCGACGAAGAAGCTGAACTCGTAGTCAGCGTTGCCTGCGCAATTTGCGCCTTTTTGGTAAAGCGAGCCTCCCATGAACGAACTGGGGAATAGCTCGATGCTAGTCGAGCTGTATCGCCGATACCGGGATGCGCTGGATGTCATTGAGCACGACGCGAGACCTGTCGGCTATGACTGGGGTGCTTTGCCAAATCCTCTTGACGTGCTCTGGCTACCATACAGAAGCATGTTTGATGAATTTTCGCGAGAGATCGCAAACAGTCTCAACCAATTGAACGACTACACTTGCCGTCTGAAGGCATGGAATGTCGTTACAGCATCTATGACTGACAATGAAAAGCTGGATGCGACCCATGAGTTTATAGATCCGATCGCAACCGCCGGGCTTACCCTTCCTTACGTAATCCGGTCGCGGTTTATCTTCGCGGCGGCGCATTTATCGCATCAGGCCAACCGATCTCGCGACGGAATGTCATGGGAAGACGATTTCCCGCTAGACCAACACGTCTATTTCGAGGCCGCCGACAAGCACGGCTCAGGCTGGCGCAAGTACAACGACTTCAAACGACGCATCGAAAAAATTGGGGGAAACGATTTCAAGGAAGAAACGCGTGATTTTCGTAACGCCTATAATCATCGGTTTTCGCCGCGCTTCGTCATCGGAATTACGCAAATCGCGAAACGCGAGCTCGACCGGACGACAAAGCAGGTAGGCTACTCGTTTGGAGGGCTGCCCGCGCTCAGCCTGGACATCGTCGTGGCGGCTATGACGGAGCAATATAACCGGGGTAGAGACGCTTTCAATGCATTCCAGGCTTTGGTGAGGGAGCAAGAGGCAAGCATCGTAGCCTACTCTCTTCGAACGTAGACGTTTGAGCCAGCTCGATACTCTCCGCTGTCCTGGCTTCCTAGGAAACGCTCCCCCGGAAATCGCGTGAAAGCGTTGAGCTCAGCGCGGCCGGAAATCCGGCCGCGCTATGGCGAGCCGGATATTGTGCAGATTGTAGTGAGCGATCCTCAGCTCGTGCGAGCCTTCCCTTAGCGCCGGCAGGCTCGCCGTGATTTCGCGCAGCAGTACGTGCAGCTCGAATTTCGTGGCGCGCAGCAATTCGCTTTGTGAAATAACTCTCATGATTTCCTCCTTTGTTCCGGCCACGGACATCGCGGCCTTCTTGCGACGGGAGGAGCGCCGCAGGCGGCTGGCTGCATCGCCTTGCGACCGCAACGTGAGAGGAGGAGCGCCAGGGCATGGCCCGCGCTTGCAGCCGCGAAGCCGCCGAAGCGCTTAAGTCGGCAAGATCAAAGGACGGGATTCTTCAGTGGACGTAGGAGGAAAGCGTGAAGGCTATTTTGCGGCGGATTGCTTCATACGCGGCACCTTCTGCACGAGGCTGATGCCGAAATTGGCGATAAGAGATTTGATGAGGATGTTTCGTTACAGATAGTGCGCGTCCGCCTTGCCGGACCGGGCCATACTCGCGCCCTGCGCGGCGCTCCCCGAACCCCATCGCGGGTTTCGGCCCAAGGTGACTGTCCCTCGCGCGTGTTTTCTTACGAGCGGGATTCAGATCGCTTTGAAATTGGCTTCTTGCGATAGATGCATTGTACCAGCCGTCCGCAGCGCCGCGTCCGTTGCTCAGAGCTCCTTTCGTTTCCGGCTTCCGCGCTTTCGCGCGGACCCTCCTGAAACGAAGAGGAGCTTGGGACCCGGCTTGGTCCGGCTGATCTCCATGGAGGCATCGGTGCAATTCAGCACCCAACAACATGGAGAAAAACAACCATGAAACTTCAGCATATCGAACTCTCGAACCTTAAGCTGTCGCCCGTGAATGTGCGCAAGCGCGGCGCGGAAGATGAGCTTGGCGAATTGATCGCCAGCATCCGCAGCCTTGGCGTGATCCAGCCGCTCCTCGTGCGGCCCAACTGCGATGGCTTCGAAGTCATCGCGGGGCAGCGCCGCCTGCTCGCCTGCCAGGCGCTCCAGGCGGAGACCGGAAACTTCGGTCCGGTGCCGTGCGCGCTGCTTGAAAACGGCGACGACGCGGCCGCGCTCGAAGCATCCCTTGCCGAGAACGTCGCGCGGCTGCCGATGGACGAGATCGACCAGTACGAGGCGTTCGCGGCGCTCGTCGCGCAGGGCCGCAGCGTTGCCGAGATCGCGGGCCAATTCGGCGTGACGGAGCTTCTCGTCAAACGCCGCCTTGCGATTGCCTCGCTGATCCCGCCAGTCCTCAAAGCCTACCGCGAGGGAGAGATCGAGCCGGAGACGATACAGCAGCTGACAATGGCGACGCCGAAGCAGCAGAAGGCGTGGCTTAAGCTCTTCCGTGACCCGGAGGAATACGCCCCGACCGGACGCCGCCTGAAAGCGTGGCTGTTCGGCGCCGAAATCCCGGTATCGTCCGCGATATTCCCGCCGGAAAAATACAACGGCAACATCGTGTCGGACCTCTTCGGGGAAGAGCGTTATTTCGACGACGCGGAGAAGTTCTGGAAGCTCCAGACGGAGGCCGTCATCCACCGCCAGGCCGCTTATCTTGAGGAGGGCTGGGACGATGTCGTCATCATGGAAATCGGCGCGCATTTCCACCAGTACGACAAGGTGAAGCGCGGCAGGACGAAAGGCGGCAAGGTCTATATCGCCTGCGCTTCCAACGGCGAGATCGCTTTCCATGAAGGATGGCTTGAGGCCAAGGAAGCCGAGCGCCGCGACCGGAAGGCAGCGGCCGGGGATGCGGGTGAAACGGCCGGCGACAAAAACCAGGCGCGGGCGGAGCTGACCAGCGCCGCGATGCGCTACGTTGACCTGCACCGGCAGAATGCCGTCAGAGCCGAGCTTCTGAAATCCCCGCAGCTTGCGATCCGGCTGCTCGTGGCGAGCCTCGTCAGCAGGGACGGCCTGTGGGACGCGCGATCCCAGATCCAGGGCGCCCAGCGTAATGAGGCCATCAATGTCTCGTTGGAAGCCAGCAAGGCAGTGACCGTCCTCGCTACGGAGCGCGAGAACCTGCGTGTCCTGATGGGCCTTCCGCAGGAAGACTCCGAGGCCCTGCGCAAGCGGGATGCCGCAAGCGCGCCGGCCCTGCTCGCCCGTCTCCTCCAACTGACCGACGCGGAAATCCTGCGCGTGCTGACATTCATCACGGCGGGCGGCGTTCCCGCGGGGAGCGCATCGGTTGAGATACTGGGGCACCTCCTCGCCGTCGACATGGACCAGTGGTGGACGCCGGACGACGCGTTCTTCGACCTCCTGCGCGACAAACCCGCGATCAATGCGATGCTGGAAGAAGTCGCCGGCAAGCAGACGGCCGGCATTCACCTCGCCGAGACAGCGAAAGCGCAGAAGGACGCGATCCGTCACTGCCTTGCCGGCACCGGGGGCCGGAAGAAGGCCGAGAAGTGGAAGCCGCGCTACTTCCGCTTTCCGATGCAGGGCTACACCAAGCGCAAGGGATTGCCCGCTGTGGAGCAGTGGAGCGCGATCAAAAAGCACTTCGCGGTGAAGCAGTAACGATATGCCGGGCAGCGCGTCAGCGCTGCCCGGTCTTTTTTTGCATACGCCCGGATGCAGGATGATGTGGAGCGCTAATTTAGCGGCTTCGATAGCGGCTTCATCGCAAACATATATTCGCTCGTTCGCATGTAACCGTGACGGACTCAAACTGCATTCTTTGCAACCTCAGAGAGCGTTATGGCAAAATAAAAATTAGAATTAGCGCGGGATACAAGGTGTGCGCGGACCGCCGCGCACACCTTGAGGGGGGCTCAGATGCCGCCCCCCGTTGCACCCCTAGCTTATGTCGTCCGCTCGCATCATCAGCCCTTCGGCTGACGGCGAACGGACGACGCGGGACCATTCTATCCCGCACCCTGCGACCAAGGCGAAAGGCGGCCTTGGATGCGCCCGCGGCTGGCGGAAGCCGTGTCCAACTTCCCGCCACCGGCAAAGGGCTATCGCGCCCCTTGCAACCACGACCAGGGCTCACGGCCACCCTGGACCCGCCTGCGGCCGGCGCTGCCTCTATGCACGCCCGCCGACGAGGGGTTTTCGCGCCCCTCGCGACCACGACCGGCCATGGGGCCCGGGAGACGCCACGGCGCGGGAGGTGCGATGGCGGAAAGCGGCAGTGAGACACGGCAGCGATCGAAGCGGCGGAGCGTCCGCTTCACGCCTCTTGAGGACGCCCTTATATGCGCAAAAGCTAATGCGGCGGGCGTCCCGATCGCTACCTACCTTCGGTGCACTGCCTTGGGCTTTCCTATCCCGCGCGCGGCCCGGCGGCCGACCTCCAGTCATAAGGACGTCGCCCTGCTGCTGGGCCGCATCGGCCAGCTCGCAACGGCCTTCAGGAGCGCGGCGGAGCTTGCGGACGGGCAAGCGGTCGAGACAGCCCTGCGGGATCTGTCCGAGCTCCGGCTCCTGTGCTTCACCGCCCTGGGGCGCAAGCCATGATTTCGAGAGGTGACGTCATGGCTATATTGCGCGGCACTAATGTGCGCGGGCGGTGGCCGTGATTATCTCGGGGCTGCAGACGGGCAACACGAGGTGGCTCGCGCGCCATCTGCAGAACACCGCCGACAATGAAACGGTCGAGCTGGCCGAAGTCATCGGCACGGTCGCGACCGACATCGACGGCGCTCTCGCTGAAATGGACGCGCTCTGCGCGGGCACGCAGGCCAAAGAAGGCGTCTACGCCGCCTTCATCAACCCGCCGCAGCCCCTCACCCGGGAGCAGTTCATGCGGGCGATCGCGCTCATCGAGGAGCGCCTTGGCCTCGCGGGGCAGCCGCGTGTGGTCCTGTTTCACGTCAAGAGCGGCCGTCATCACTGCCATGTCGTGTGGTCGCGCATCGACATCGAGCGCATGAAGGCCATCCATCTTTCCCACGACCGGCAGAAGCTGCGCAAATGCGCGCAGATGCTGGCAGCCGAGTTCGGGCTTGAGCTGTCGGACGGCCTTAAGAACGATCGCGGCGCGGAGCGGTTTGCGGACGCAGAGCGGGGAAAGCGGCCAACCCGCGCCGAGAAGGCCCAGGTGAAGAATTCCGGCATTACGCCGGAGGAACGCCGGGCGGCGATCACGGAAGCATGGCGAACGTCCGACAGTGCCGAGAGCTTCCAGAACAGCCTTGAAGAGCTCGGCTATCTGCTCGCGAAGGGCGACCGCCGCGCCTTCGTCGTGGTCGACCTTGCCGGCGACATTCACAGCCTTGCGCGCCAGATCGAAGGCGCAAAGACCCGGGATGTGGCGAAAAAGCTGGAAAGGCTCGATCTCGCCCACCTCCCGAGCGCGGAAAAGGCGCGGCTCCTCATGCTGCAACGCGCGGCGGCGGTACAGGACGCCGCCCGCGAGCGACTGAAGAAGGATAGGACCGCGGAAATCTTCCGCAACGCTCTTCTCGCCGCGCAGCGCACAAGGAAGCTGAAGCTCGACCTGCAATGGCAGGCAATGAAAATCCGCCATATGCATGAGCGCAAGGTTCTGCTCGCGCATTTTATGGCGGAGCGCCGGCGGCATCTCGCGCGGCGCAAGTGGCAGGCGGTGGGCCTTGCGCTCTACCTCAGGAAGATCGCCTTCCTTCGCGAACTCGTGCGGTATCAGGAAGCCCGTCAGACGAGATTCAGGCGCACGATGGAGGAGTTTCACCGGCAGATCGAGGAATCGGTGCGCAAGCGGCACGACCATGAAGCCGCAGAGCTTCAGCGCCGCTATGACGCGCTGCGCCGCCTGGACAGGCTTGAGATGAAATCCCTCTCGCAGGCGCAGATCCATATTCACATGCGCAACACTTGGCTTGGGCATGATGGCGGCGACCACGATGGTAAGATGGCGATCGGCGTTGAACTGGGCCGTCGCCGCAGGCAGTACGAGAAGGATTTCGACCAGCTTGCGGAATTAAGACTCAGGAGGACGAAGGGAGACCTGACAGAGCGAATTGCAGAGCATCAGAGGACGCTCGCCTATATACGGGAGAATGGCATCGAGATCACCGACGATCCGGCATCGAAGTGGCTGCCGCTACAGCGCAAACAGGTTGACCTCTTGAGCCGCCGCGCGGGTCTGGTTCATGACTTTGAGACGAACGTCATTGAAGTGACGCGGAAATCGCTGCGTCCGGCTCCGCCGGAGCCGCAAGGCAACAGCCCCGCGGCTCCCGGCACCTGATGCCCTAGGCTGCCAGCAGCGTGCCGGCAGTCACCAAAGCCTCCTCGTCAGTCAGGCCGGTCACACCCTGAATTGTCGCGATGTGCTGCGCCGCGCCGAACGTCGCTGTTCCGGTCGTGTCGACATACAGCTCGGAATTGCTGCCGTTCGTCGTTATCTGGACGAAGTTGGTGATTGCCTGTGTAAGCGGGTCGTAGTGGCCATCAAGGATGTCGGAAATGTCGAGTTTATCTCCCCCATTCTTGTTGAAGCTCTTGAGAGTATCCACGGCATCAAAAGCAGTCGCATTCTCAAACACAAATGTGTCCTGACCTGTGCTGCCTACGAGCGTGTCCGCTCCACTGCCGCCATGCATGATCGTTTGACCGTACCCCGCCCAAAGGGTGTCTGCTCCATCATCGCCATACATCGTCACAACCGTGTTTGCAGCATAGCTGGAGGTGGAAATATTGTAGAGCTGGTCGTCGCCGCCACCTCCATAAAGGATGCTGTGGTCAGCACCTTTCAAGGTGTCGTTGCCTCCTTCGCCATACTGAAGATCATTGCCGTCGTTACTCGATGCATAGATCAAATCAGCGCCATCTCCTCCGTAGAGAATGTCATCTCCCTCCCGTCCATATAAAGAATCATTCCCGTCGCCGCCGTAGATAAGATCGTTACCCAAGTTCCCACTAATTTGATCGTTTCCGCCCAAACCGTAGATCGTGTCAGCGCTGCTAGCGTCACCGATGTCTCGGCCTTGAAGGTTGTCGTTGGAAGAAGTGCCTGTGAGCGTGAGCTCCAGCTCGTCCAGATTCCAAATCGTGCTATCGGCGAATGCGATGTGCTCAACTACTTTTCCGGCCGATGTGGATTGATCGGTCGCTATAACCGTATTTCCATCAGTATCCGTCAGGATAAACCCGTTGTTGGAGCTCGCGTTCACCGCGTCATAATTCCAGGCGATCGTTATATCCGATGGCGAATATCTGTCGCGCACGAGTATCGTGTCATCGCCACTTGTTTCGTAAATCTTGTCATGGCCGTCAGAAAAAATGTAGGTGTCGTCGCCGGCCTCTCCATACAAAGCGTCGTTCCCCTCCCGTCCATCAAGAACATCGTTCAGACCCGCGTTATTATTCGGGGGAGACAGGCTATCATTTCCTGCGGTTCCTGTGGTCATAATCGAAAGCATTGTAAGGGAGATGATGCTGTCATCTTCAAGGAAATGCATATACTCGATCGGATTGTTATAGAAATGATTCCCCAGAACCATCTGGCCCAGTCCAGTGATCGAAACTCCCATGCTGTTGGTAAACCCGTTCGAATTGCGAATTCGGTAAAACTCGACATCCTCAATTGTATATCCGACCGGCACAACGATTGTGTCCGTTCCGCCGTTCTCCGATATACTATCCAGCCCGGCGCTAGCTATATATGTGTCGTCACCACTGCCGCCGGTCAGCCTGTCGTTTCCGTTGCCGCCGTCGAACACATGAGATGCACTCGTATTGCTATAAATAACGTCGTCACCATCTCCCCCGTAGATCGTCCATTCGCCGGGCGCGGAGGTGGAGAAGTTGTCATTGCCTGACGAAAGGTAAACTACGGGATTTGCAAGCGTTGTGAGGTTTAGCGTCGAAGAGTCAGCGAAAACGATCGACTCGATACTGCCCGAGCCGAGACCAGACGACGAAAATTCGTTCCTGATCTGAATGGAGCCAGCTCCATTAATCGAGATTAAAAGATCATTGTAATTTCCTGTGGAGTCGTAGGTAGGAACGCGTAAGAAGGAAAGATCGCTCAGCGAGATTCCGCTCGGAAGATAGATAACGTCTGTTCCGCCAGTGTCGCTATAGACGTCCTCGCCCCCTTCGTAATAGTACGTATCTGCGCCAGTTAGACCATAGACGACGTTGCCGCCCGCGCCGGGATGGTATGTATCATCGCCGTACTGGCCGTACAGCTTGTCATCTCCGTCTCCGCCCCAAAGAACATCGTTGCCACCGCCGCCTCGGACAATGTCGTTGCCTTCATCGCCATATAGCGTGTCGTTGCCATCACTGCCGTCGAGGGTATCGTTGCCGAAGCTTCCATGAATTATGTCGTTTCCTTGCTTGCCGTCTATCGAGTCGTTGGTCGTGCCGCCATAGAGCGTATCGGCGACGTTCGTTCCAGCAATCGAGTTGGTCCCTGCGTCATGATAATAGCTGTTCAACACTGCAGACCAGTCGAGTGAAGCGTTCGATGCCGTGACGGCATCATCAATCCACGTCGCCTCGTCGAAAGTCAGATTGGCAATGCCCTTTGTGCCATCAACAAAGCCTGCCAATGTTTGCCAGAATGCTTCATTGGGCCCGCTCGAAGAGGGAGCAATTGTTGCAAGGCCCGCTATCGCTGCACTTGATAGAGCGAGGTCTCCTTCGATTTCTCCTGTCGTGGGATTGTATGTGACGGGATTCGTGAAGAGCTCGCCAAGGCCAACTTGGATTAGGAGATTCGCGGATAAATGCGCAAGTGCGGTCTGATAGGCGTCTTCCAGAAACGCGGCTGCCTGGGACTGTGGATTCGCTGAATGCCAGCTGGGCTGATAAAAATCAGTTCCGACAAGATGTTCCAGAAAGCCCAAATGCTGCGCGTCGATGTACGACCCCCTCGATGTAGCGCTAATGGATTCAACGCCAGCCCATTTGAACAGGATGTCTTCAATCGCTGCCGAGGCACTCGCTAAGTCGGCGAACGTGAAATTCGCCGCGAAATCCGCCACTAAATCCTTCAAATCAGAATCCTGGCTCATTGCGATCGTCAGGTCCGGCAACGTGCCATAGCCGCGCAGCGTCGGCAGGAACAGGGTTTCTACATCGAGCGTGTAGTCGCCCACATAGTAGGAATTCGTGTTGTCGTGGATGAACCACGCATCCGCGATTGTCGCCGTCGCGCCGCCGGTGAATGTCACCTTGCTCGTATGGCTGATCGGGTTGCCCGAGATTGTGGACGTTGACGCGGCGACGCCCGCAAGATCGATGCTCGCAATGCCGAGCGAGGCGAGCGAATGAAGCTCTCCGGTCTGGGTGACGGCATCCCCGCTATCGTCCGTCCAGACGACAAGCGTGCTCCAGTCGGCGTCGTTGTTGTCGATGCGCAGGTCATGGTTGGAATCGAGCGCCGCGAGTTTTGCGAAGCCGTCTACGGTGGGCGAGCCAAAGAGCTCGGCCGACGAGTCGATCAGGCCGTTGCTGTTAAGGTCGCGCCCGAGCAGGCCGGTGTCACCACTCACCCATGCGGTCTGAACGGCGAAGCCGTTGGCGTTGAGGTCAAAGAACGTTTCGGTAGTAGAGGCGTTCCAGCTGGTGAGCGTCACGCCCGTATGAGCGGACGACAGGTCGATGACGAGCGGGCTTGCTGCCGAAATCGCTGAGGCGAACGCCGGCTGAATGTCTCCGGTGATTATAGCGGGCAGCGGTGAAAGATTGATAGGGTCGGCGAATTCTGTAGGCGCATCCTCTGCTTGGCCTCGAAACTCCTCCAAAATGCCATCGATACCCCACTCGGCGACATTCTCGATAACAGACGACGCGCCTGTTACGATTACTCCTTCGATAATGGTCGCCAACGCGCCTTCTGATATCAGAGATCCCAAAATTGGAAGTGAATAACTTACCCCGAGCTCGACAGCCGTCGCCACAGCTACCTCGGGCAACGCCGAAACCACACCGATTCCAATGAGCACCGCGGCCATCGCGACATATGGATTTTCGTCATGTGCGACCGCCTCGGCCTCGGCAGCAAGGCCCGTTGCAGTGAAGCCAAAAATCCTAACCTGGGACGCCAGCGTGCCAGCTCCGCTGGCAGGTAGGTGTTCAGCAGCTTCTGCTGCTGCGTCGAGGGCGATATCAATTAAGCTAGACCACAAAGACATTATTCATCTCCATATTTTTTGTTAGAAATTTCTTGAGCTAAAAGGACAGACAAAACGATCGAAACAAAAATCGCGGCAACGCAGCATGTATACGGTGACACGCCAAAAAAATGAGATATGAGGTAAGCCGGTAACATCAGCGGTAGCCCTATCGCTATCACTAGAATGCCGGTCAGACGTTGTGCGTACACTTTCCGCTTATAAGCATTTGTGACGATAAACTCTTGCCGCGCAGCGCTCCGTCTCTTGCGTATCTCTGCAACCCGATCGCGATATGAAGGCTTACGAGAGTTCATGCAAAGCGGCCCAAGACATCGCGTACGACATTGATGAAGCTATAGCTTATTGGGACTATGAGAGTTTGGAACAAACCGACATATAGAAGCGCCACCAGAAAAAATGCTTGCAGTTGGGGCTCGGAGTAGAGCCGTTTTATCCCACTGTATGTTCTGAGCAGCTCTGGAAGTCCGTGCAGGTAGAATAGGCAGATTGAGCCGAAGAAAACGATTGCAAGATAATGCCACGTCGGCAGCGGCGGCATTTTGTCTCCGTAGTGATATTTGCTGCGCGTCGGATCGCGCCAACGAGATGCGCTAAGATAGTCGCTGTGAAGCAGAAAAAGACACGTCGAGTATGCTAGCGCCAAAATGATGAGAACAGGAAATACATTGTGCGGAAATTGACGAGCAATGCCGTCAAGAGGGCGCGCGGCATCGAAGCGAAATGAGATGAATCCAACTGCAATATCTGACTTGGTGACGAATGAGTATGCGAGCGCCGACACTAAAAATGCATTTGCAATTAGACAAAGAACGTACGTTTTGACAAAGATATACGCTTCCACTGAATGTGGCGTGTAACTCCGGTAGACGAAGTTGGATAAAAACCAATTCGGCTTTGGTCGCTTATTCTGATCTGGAATTGTGAAAAGGAGGTTCAGCGGGAAAAACATGCGGGGACAGAACTCAACGTTAGTTGTTATTAATATTTTTTAAGCGCAGTAGAGCGCTGCGCGACAACGCGATCACGCAGAATGCTAGTGCGTTCACGACAAACAGCTGAAAGAAAAACACATAAACGGGCATGAACGACATCATCGTCCGCCACGGTTCGTGAACCAAATCGACCGCGCCCGCGTAGAGTTTATATCCCGCGAAATACTTTGGGATTACGTCCAGCCGATATAAGGCAACGATTGTGAAGAGAAGTGTTCCGATATACTGCGCGTTGCTCGCCTTCTCATAGACGGATGCACCTTCTGCCTCGATATGTCTGCTTGCATCTTGCACTTCACCTATTCGCAGGCTGCGCGATTGAACTGCGAATGTCAGCAATGTCAGAATACTAGCTGCGAGCACTAGACATGGAACGATGCGGGCCGGGTACTGCAACAGAAAGATCGAAACGACCTTACCGGGGGTCGCAACGCCTAGAATGCTTGGGTCATGAAATGCCGCAATAAAGAACGCGCAAATTCCGATATTTATTAGCAACATCACAAGGTGGATGCGGAGGAACAGGAAAGCGTCGTCGTCCTCCTTCGTGTAGAAACCGTATATCCATTGACGTAGGATATCTGGCATTTCCGGCCGCAGCCGCACGGGCGGAATGGCAGTGAAAGGAACGTACTTGAACGGAAATAAAGCTCGATTGAAATCCTCATTCTTCAAATTAGTACCACCAAAATCCTTTCCAGCTTACGTTGCGGAATTATCTACGGAGTAATTTTGCGACAGAAATAAAATCGCTGAACATCATACATTATGCTGTTCGTTCGGTACACGAACCAATTGCGTATCGAGTTGAGCCACATCCAAATCGTATATGGAAAAACGATCACCGACATTGCGAATGCTCGGGGTCAGGCTCACATAGCTTCACGATACGGCTAGCAACCGCAGTAATCTCCGGAAGCTGATCTGTCTTTCGCGCTCTGACATACAGAGATAGCCACTCATTGAATTCCGGGCCGCTCATCGCCCAGTCGATCGGCTTATCGTCCGCGCCTTCGACGAAGGCGGAGAAGCTGATGCCGAGCAATTGTGAGAACTGCCACGCGCGCGAGATCGACATGCGGCTTTTGGCGTTCTCATACTTCTGAATCTGCTGGAACGTCAGCCCGACCTCATCGGCAAGCCGCTGCTGCGTGTAGCCCGCGAGCGTGCGCGCGATATGCAGGTTCCGCCCTGCGATCACATCGACAGGGTGGGGCGCTTCGCCTGATCTCGCGTTGCTCTTGCGTCCTGACATGCACTCCCGCATGCTCCGGCTATTCGCCGGGCTCTATCATCCTTGGTTATAGGGAATGCCACCTCGCTGGTGGCCGGGAGTTTCAAAACCGTGCTAGACGATCGCAGCACTCTTTAGGCCGGAGCCCTGAACATGCAGTGCAGCCCCCCGGCCAAATGCCAAGGGACGTAAATGACGGTCACGTCCGACCGCTAGCACGGGGTTTGAAAGGCCCCGATGCGGAATCTGTCCGCATGCTTTGATTAGACGGTAGGTCTGGTAGCGCGCGCCACCTGAAATATGTTGAGATGCGATTCTATCCCGATCTTTTCTTCATTCGCGGCTTGCATTTCCGTAACGATCAAGGGCTATCGCCCCAGGAGTGCGCGGGGCGCCTTACTTGCAAACCGTTTTAAGCCTTAGCTTAGCGGCGCGGCACCGCATCGCCCTGACCGCAAAGAGACGCCTGCCGTCTCGTCCAGCGCCGCCGCACGGCGGCGCCCGCGGGGCCTGGCCCCAGGCGGCGGATCGCGCACGCGATCAAGGTCAGGGCATAAAGCCGATGTCCGCGCCATTAGAAGAGCTTATCCATTCTTATTGTTGAACTGCGCCCGCGATGCGCGCACACTTCCCTCCTTTCTGGCCGGGGGCGAGCATGAGAATATCGCTTGGAAGGCTGTTTTGGATTGTGGTTGCTGGCATTCTTTTATTCGCGACCTACAGGGAATTTGGTCGCGATGCGGTCGATGGCGTTCCACGGCCGCATGTGGACAGCGTCGATCTGAAGTAGTCGCCGCGGACTGTCTAGTCTGGCGCACAGCAGAAAGTGGTCGCGGACCGAAGGGCGCTAGCGGCGCAATGACTCGCGGTTTCGCCGGGGGCGGATGACGCCGCCGCCCGGTGCAGCTGCGCTCCTGCTTTGAGGCGGCCAGCCAGCCCGTCCTTATGATTGGAGCGCCGCGATACGTCCAGAATGCTGTCCCCGTCCGGCGTGAGCGCAACGTCGTCGTGCAGCGCTTGCGTTCGCGGGTAGCGGTTCGTTTCCTTGTCGAGTTGCTTCGCGCCAGTTGCCCCTTTGGGCTGAGTGGTTCGACTCTATACGCCATGACCTGACAGGGCGCGCTTCCGGTTCAATGCCGGGCCCTTACGGGTTTTTCCAAGGTGTCCCCGGCTTCCGCGCGTGCCGCTTGTGCAGCCGGGCGATGCCCCTCCTTTGCAAAAGCAGTGATCCGGGCGCTCTGCCGCCCCGTCCTAGGTGTGGCGTGTCGAACATTCAGCAAAAGGAGCAAATCATGGCACGCAACTTCAAGAAAAACGGCAATCAAACCCGCGAAGCGAAGGCACCTGCGTACATCGCGTATCACGTGACGGACAAGGGAGAAGACAAGTCCTTCTGGACCCGCATCGGCGCAGCCTGGGATCATGAAGACGGCAAGGGTCTTACCTTGCAGCTCGATCTGGTTCCCGTCTCGGGCGGCCGCATCGTTCTTCGCACTCCTTCCGAAACCGAGGAGAAAGGCGCGTAAGCGCCTTTCTTCCCTTTACAGAGGAGAAGCAGATGAAACGCTACATCGTGAAGTTCGAGGAAATCCGCCACTACGAAATGGTCGTCGACGCGTGGGATGAAGAAAGCGCCATCCGCCACGCGAGGACCGGCCCCGAAAATCCGGTCTGGGTCAATGTCGATCTGCAGAATTTCCGGGCCGAGGCGATAACCGGGGAGGCAGCGTGAGGCTTGCTCCGGCAAGCTTCACCGGGTTTGCGGACGCGGCGGCAGGTCCGGCGCGTCCGCCGCGGGCGAGGTGCGCTCAAGATCGGCGATAAGCTCTTTCATCTCGCCGATCTCCCTCACCTGGGCCTCGATGATGCCGTCGGCGAGCTTTCGCACGCGCGGGTCTCGGATATGGGCGCGCGAGCTTGTCATGATGGCGATCGAGTGGTGCGGGATCATGGCTTTCATGTAGCTGACGTCGCTGACCGTCTGCTGGCTGCGCACGAGCCACAGAGAGGCGGCGAAGATGATGGCGCTGGCGATGAGGACCGCAATGTTCGCGCGCCTGTCCTTATACATGGACCACATGAAGCCCAGCATGATGACCGCCATTACGGCGCCCATGAGGACGGCCATCCAGACACGCGTCTGGCTGTAGAAGACGTGATCCGCCGCGTAGGTGTTGAGATACATGAGGCCGAACATCGCGACGGTCGAAACCGCGATCATCGCGAGAAAGCGCGCGTAGGACATTCGCTCAAATCTCCTTTACTTAAAGATCATCCAGATGGCCATCGCGACCATCATTAGGTTCTCGGTCAGCGAGATGAAGCCGAGCGGAACATTGCTGTCGCCGCCGACGCAGGCGCATTTCAGCTCGCGCTTGTCGATATAGACAGCCTTGAAGACCGAGACCGCGCCGATTGTGCCGATTAAGAGCGCTATAGGAATTGCGATCCATTTTAGCGCGCCGGCGATCATCAGGATGCCGGAAAGCGCCTCGCCGAACGGGTACAGATAGGCGTAGCGCACGACGCGCCGCGCGAGGAGATCGTAACCGAGGAACATGTTGGAGAAGCTTTCGAGATCGCGCAGTTTCAGGATGGCGAGGATGCACATGCTGAACGCGATGAACCATTCGGCGGCGCGGATAGTCAGGAGCGTACCGAAGGCGGACCAGCTCGCCGCCAGCGCCATGAGCGCGGCGGTCGCGAATACGGCGATGACCGGCTGGTAGGTGACGGACTTGGGATCGGCGACGGGTTTTCCGAAATGCTTTCTCAGCTGGTCGTAACCGCCGATGCGCTCGCCGCCGATGAAGGTTTGCGGGGTCGTCTTGACGTGCTCCTTCGCCATGAATTCGTCGGTCTCGGCTCTTGTCGTGAGCTTGTGGTCATCGACGGCGAAACCTTCACGCGTGAGGAGGTCGAGCGATTTCAGGCCGAACGGACAGATGTGCTGGTCCGTGACCATGCGGTAAAGCTTTGCTGACTTGGCTCCCATGCCGGGCCCTCCTTTGGGGAACCAACGCCGGGAGGGCCAATCCGCTCCGTTGAAAGCTGCAAAATTGCGGTATCCGGCGCGTCCTCGCGGGCGAGGACCGGGCTCTAGGCCTGGCGGCCCCGAATCTCCGTTTCGGCCGGACGGTGACGATCCCTCGCGCGAAGAGAGGGGCTCGCGCCCCTTTGCCGTCAAGGGCTGGCGCAAGCCACGCGCGGCGCGGCCCTGTGACGGCCATCCCCGCTCATTGCCGCAAGGCTAGCCGGGTTGCAGGGCAACCCTTGCCTGGAGGTTCAGAGCTTGTGCTCCTCCGCCGCCGATTGATAAGGATAGATGGTAAGCTCGTTCGTTTTGTTGATGCATACGGGCGTACCGTGCTCATCGATCATGGTGAGATAAAGCGTTGCCGACTTTATCCGGTAGCCATCTTCATATTGTTTGAGAGTTTCGGCGGCTTCGCGCAGCCCCTCGCCGAGCTGCTGCATGGTGAGAGCGCTGTTATCCTTGCCGCGCAGCTTGACCTTGAGCGCCGGCATTTCGCTCTTCGGCGCGGCCTTCCGGCCATTGCCCTTGCTGCGAATTCCCATCATTGAATTATAACAGTTTCGCAGGCTTCAACGCGAATTTAAGCCTACCGGGGTATGTCGTTTCCCTTCTCCTCGCCTTTGCCCCTGTCTTTCTTGCCCGGCGTGCGCTTCAGAGCGCGGGTTGGCGCGGGGGAAAGCACTTCGTCGCGTTCCTCATAACGTCCGCCGCCATCGCCGGTATCGGTCGCGCTTTGCCGGATGTCCGAGATGTCGGGCACGTCGGCGGGAAGCACCAGCATCAGCTCCCGCCGGGTCGGGGACTCCGATCCGCCAACGCGCCTCGTCATGTTTTGTATGCTCTTTTCGTAAACGTCGCGGGCGGTGCGCGCGTTGCCGAATTGCGGTCCCTTGCCCGCCCAGAGCCGCATCATCAGGAGATGGACCTTTTCGCGCGTATGTTCGCGCGCCAGGAAATGATTGCTCTCGAAAAGATCCATGACGATCTGGGTCAGCTCGTCCGGGCCGTAATCCTCGAATTCGATGATGTTGCCGATGCGGGATCGCAGCCCGGGATTTGAATCGAGGAAGGCGTTCATCTCCCTGGTATAGCCTGCGGCAATAACGATCAGTCGATCGCGATGGTCTTCCATCAGCTTTAGCAGGGTCGCGATTGCTTCCTCCGCGAACACATCCACCCAGCCATTGCCTTTTCTTTTCGTCGCCAGCATGTAGGCTTCGTCGATGAAGAGCACCCCATCCAGTGCGGACTTGACCACCGTATCGACCTTGATGGCGGTGTGCCCGGTATACTCGCCGACAAGGCCGCCGCGATCGACTTCGATCACGTGGCCTCGTTTCAGGATGCCGAGTTTGCGATAGATGCCGCCGAGAATGCGCGCCACGGTCGTTTTGCCGGTGCCGGGGTTGCCCGTGAAAACGAGATGATTTGCGGTCGTGACCGTCGGCAGACCTGCCGCGGCGCGCGCCGCATTGAACTGCATTTGATCCACGAGTTGAGCGACGCGAGCCTTGACGCCGTTGAGGCCTATGAGTGCATCCAGCTGCTCGAAGGGGTCCGGCTGGCTTGGCTTCCGTCTATCAGGGACGGGCTTTTCCTTCGGAGGCGCAGGCAACGCGGCGACCGG
>NZ_MKRN01000206.1:25826-36809 GCF_001896955.1 Nitrobacter sp. 62-13
GACGCGGTGAGGGCCGGGTATTTGAATGGCGACGGTAGAAGAAACCGAGGATCGAGATCGGCCGGCTTTCTATTGAGAAACGGCAGCTTGAGCTGCAGGGCTTTCAGCAAGGTCATGACCTGAGCGGCTCTGCTTTCCTCCGCTGGAAAATCGGGATCGGGATTGAACCAGCTTTTGGGAAAGAAAGCGTCGTAATTGATCCGCCCGATCATCATCGGCAAAGCGCCATTCCGGAAGACGATCATTTTTCCGGTCTCGCGCGCCGCTTCGCGCTCCAGTTCGTTGACCTCGCGCAGCCATGACACCATGCGCTGTTCGACATTTCCCACGCGGCGCGTCCAGACGGCATTGCCAAGCCGCCCGACCAGGTACTCGCCTGTGGTCCTGTCATTGATCCCGAAAGCCTGCACGGCGCCCGCGTTAGCGAAAAATGTTTCCCAGTTTTCGGGATAGAGCTGCTTGATCTGGCTGAGGTTCTGGATAACAGGCCAGAGCGTCATCCCAAGGCCGGACATAAGGCCCGCCGAGACTTCGATCTGCCGCAGCCTTCCGAGGCTGTAGAATTCATCGAGCAGGAAAAGAACAGGGTGGGGCGGCTTCGCGCCGCCCCACATCGCCTTGATGGCGAGGTTGACGACGAGCCTCACGAAACGCTGGTGCATTTCGAGGTAATTGACCGGAAGAACAACATAGATGGTCATCGGCTTTCGCTTCAGGTCATGAAGATCGAAGTCGGACTCCGACAGCGTTTCCTTCATGGCCTCGCTGGCGAGCCATTCTGTATTGCGCAGGATGGTCGTATAAAAGCTGCCCCGCTCGTTCCTGCCGGCGGCGAGCAGCGGCGCAGCCGCCCCTCGCGTGTGCTCTCCCAACTGGTGCATCTCTTCAAGCAGAGCTTCGAATTCGTCAGGAGGCCTCGTCAGCGTGTCGCGCATGTCGATCAGCGTGGGGCGGTCCATCGTCTTCAGAAGGAAGATGATGGTGCCTTTGACAATGTTCCTTGTCGTCTCGTCCCAATGCGGCGACTCGCCGGGCGGCCCGGGCACTACCAGCGCCTCGACGAGCATGCCGACCTGTTCGACGAAATCGCGGGCGTTCCGGTCGATCGCATCGAGCGGATTGAACCGCGACTTCTGCAAAGACTTCACGCAGTCGAACGGATCGAGGACATGGACGTCCTGCCCCAGGAACTCCGTAACCCTTCCGCCGCCGTGTCCCCGCCTTGCCGCGGTGACGGCAGCGTTGGTCCCCTTCGGGTCCACGACGATTGCAGATCCTGGATAGACCAGGAGGTTGGGGATTATCAGGGAACGGCCTTTACCCGACCGGCTTCCCGCGATGGTAAGGAAGCCGCGGTCGTCCTTCCAGCCGATCCTCCACCAGGGTTCGTGAAGCGAACGTCCCAGCAGCAGGTCGCCGGGCTCATAGCGGAACCGCCATTCCTCCACGACGCTGGCGAATGCCGACGAGCCGCCCTTGCCGAATTCCGCCTCCTCCATCTTGCGCCGGATGCGGCGGGTCGCCCTTGAAAAGGCGACCTTCAGATCGTTTCCGAGAGGCCAGCCCGCCACGAACGACACTGCCGCAATGGCGATCATGAGCGGGTAGGAAAGCCAGCCCGGCAGGAACCAGAACACATTGGAAGGAGGCCCCGTGAACATCGCGGCGGCGCCGCCGGTCACGAAGAGCCAGGCCTCGAACAGGAATCCGAGCGCACAGATGAGGATGGCGTAAACGGCCAGCACTCCAATGAGGTTTATCGGCAGCCCCACGGTCCAGCGCATGAACGAGCCCCGGGCAAAAAATGAATCCTAGTCAGGAATCCGAAGGCCGGTAAATGGCGAAGGTGCGGTGAGCGCCTCGGAGGCATTAGCAAAAAGCAGCAGCACAGAAGGTAGTATTGCGGGAAACAGGTAGAAGCTGCAGAGTAGCAAGATATGTTTTTGTGGCACGAAAACCTTTCCGCTGGCGCGGAAGGTCTTCCTGCCAAAAAACGCAATTATCTTGTCAGCGTTCCGCCGCTGAACCACAGAATGTCCGTCACGACAGGTGACGCCGCACGCATTGCAAGCCCCAAGCGCCCCGATGAAGAGGGCGCCGTCCCGGGAGCGAAACCATGGCCCGGCCCCGCAAAGGCCGCGATGACCAGCTCAGCGAAATGCTGCGCTGCCGCCTCCGACCCGCCGAGTACCTTCGCATCCGGCAGGCCGCGCAGCAGGCGAATATGTCCGTTTCGGACTATGTTCGCCGCATGCTGCTCAAAGGCACCGTCGTCGTGAAGAAGACGCGGACGCTTGATCCCGAAGTCTACGACCAGCTCCGCCGCATCGGCATCAACCTGAACCAGGCCGTCCACAAGCTTCACGCAACAGGTCTGATTCCCCCGGAGCTGGCAAGGGCGGCGGCCGTCGTCGAAGCCATCGTGTTGGGGATAGCCGATGGTGCCTAAGGTCGCCGGCAAGGGTCGCAGCTTCATGGGCGCAGGCCAGTATTACCTGCACGACAAGAAGGCCGAAACGAGCGAGCGCGTTGCCTTCACCCACACCGTCAATCTTCCGACGCGCGACCCGGACAAGGCGATACGCCTTATGGCCTACACGGCCATGCACCAGTCCGAGATCAAGGCGCGGGCCGGCGGCAGCACAAGGGGCAGGAAGCTCGCGGACCCCGTCTATTGCTACAGCCTGTCCTGGGCCCCCGGCGAAGATCCGTCGCAAGAGGAGATGATCGATGCGGCGCAAGAGACGCTGAAGGCGCTAGGACTTGAGGGCCATGAAGCGCTTCTGGTCGGCCACAACGACGAGCCGCACCAGCATATCCATGTCATCGTCAACCGCGTCAATCCCGAGACCGGAATCGCTGCGCCTCTCAAGATGGATCATTTGAAGCTGTCCGCATGGGCGGAAGCGTTCGAGCGCAGGCAGGGGCAGATCAGGTGCGAGCAGCGCGTGGAGAACAACGAGCGCCGCCGCAACGGCGAGTTCGTGAAGGATTGGAGCAGCGAGAAGGCAGCCGAATTCCAGCGCTGGCGGATGGAGCGCGCGCACCGGCGCAGCGACAGGCGCGTCCGGGAAAGCGACCGGCTCGGCGCAAAGCACAGAAGCGAGCGGGACCGGCTTCGCATCGACCGCGACCGCCTGGTGACAGAACAGCGCAAGCGTTTTCGCGACGCGACCCGCGCCGACTGGCGCGATCTGTTCGCGATCCAGCGGCAGGAGCGCCGCAGGTTCATGGATGCGCAGCGCAACGCCTGGAGCCGGGTGCGGTTCGATATCCGCACCTACGGGCAGGATTACCGCAAGGCAGGAAAGGCCGGGCGCAAAGAATTGTTGAAGGGAGCGGCGTCGGCGCTCCTGGGCTCGAAGGCGCAGAAGGAGAAGCTGGAGCTCAAACAGAAGAAGGAGCGGCTGTTTTTCGCCCGCAAGCTGAAAGAGCGCGCGGACAAAATGACCGTCCCGATCAGGCAGAAGCACGAACGCGATCTTGCCGAGCTCCAGAAGAAGCAGGAGCGCGAGCGGCATGAACTGCAAATGAAGCAGTCGAAGGCGAGCCAGGCGGACGCGATCGAGTTCAAGGAGGGGCGCGACAAGGAGATATTCCGCGGTGAGCAGCGCGGCAGGTTGCGGCAGGAGCTTACCGAAACAAAGCGCGACGTGACCACGCCTGCTGTCTCGAAAGACAATGCTGCGCCCTCCCTCGCCGACAGATTCCGGAAGGCGCAGGAGAAGGGCGTGGGGAAAAAGACCAAAGGTCAGTCCAGGGATAATGCAAATGACATCAGCAAGGACGCGGGGCGCGAACGCAATAAGAAGCCGCCGAAATAGCTGCGGTTCACTCCATGGGCTTTGCTGGGCCGAACAACACGCTCGCCGGTATTCTTGCGCGTTCCGTTGCGTTGTATCGCCCCTCGCAGGTGCACTCCTGTTCCTGATAGAGGCTGACCGGGCAGGAACGCGTCACGCCTGCTCCGCCATATTTTGGAAGGATGATAACCGGCTGCTCCTTGCCGTTCGCTATCGCGACCATCATGCTGTTATAGGTGATGCCGGCCTTTATATCGACTTGCTGCCGCAAGAGCCGTTCTGCTTTCGCGAGCTCAGCTTCGCTCGCATAGCCCTTCTCTTCGCAGATGAGCGCATATCGCGTGGGACGCGCGGCGTTTCCCAAGCCAAAGCCGAGCAGTTTGTAGGATTGGACGGAGAGCGCGTCGACGACGTCGGCTTTTAGGGTGCGCAGCACGAAGGTAATGAGCGCTGGTCGTATGTCCGCATATATAATGCTGTTTGTCGCTACCATCACAATATACAAAGCTGCCAGTATGATGAGCACGGATCGGCCCAGCCGATAAGCACTTAATTCTCTCATGCGGTCCAAGAAATGATCCATAATCATTCCTCTGAATGGTTCTCAGGATGCTGCCAATGGTATCTCTGCCGTAGACCATTTTCCCTTTTCGTTATCGGTAGGGATATGAACGGATATCTTACTTGCGTCTCGGATGTGAAGTATTGCGGGCGTTTTTGTCATATCCCAGACATGAAATATGTAGGCGGCGCCGGCCTTAAGCGCCTGCTCCCATTCGTTGCGGGTGAGATAGAATCTCAACGGAGATGAGACTGTGGATTTCACCTCGATCAATCGATTGACGAGACCAAATGGACCAGGATCGTAAGATAGCACATCATAGCCGGCGAAATTGTCGTCGAGCCCTTTCCAAATTGGCGCCTTGGTAATGCCGAGCGCGCCTAGCCGTTTGATTTCATAATCCATAGTGAGCTGCTCAGCCGCGCGAGCTTGTTCCATTTTTTGCAGGTCAACAATGAGTCGAGCAAAGCATGAGACGGAATCCCACCAAGCAACCACATGTGGTGGAGGCGGATCCTGTTGCAAACCAGCTGCTGCAAAAATGTCTCTGTCATTAATGCCAAGCGAATCCAGAAAGCGCATTCGGCCCTGCCTCATCGCTTTCGACCAGTTCGGCTGATGTTTTGTAACCACCGCCGAAATACAGGCCTGATAGAAAACATCCCCGTCCAGCGGACACGCCAGATCGACAAGCTCGTGCAGGTAAGCAGAAGCCTGCATATCCAGGCTAGCGCCATCCGGTTCGACTTTCTCGATGATATCGACCAGCTCCGCGATGGAACAGCCCGGCTGCTTAATAGCATAGAGGCGAATCAACCTAACCCCTTCGAAGGCCGATAGGGCGAAAATGCGTTCTGTAGATGGAATCTCAGTCATTCGTCTTCGTCGGACGAAGCTGGCATCTTACCTTCCAGCTCTGAAATCAAGTCGATGATATCTTGGAGGCTAACGTCGTAATCGACGGGGTCATCCGCCTCTTCTTCATCGAATGCAATCTCGTGAAGGTCCGGATCATCCAGGAGCATTTGCATGTTCCGGATTTTTTCCGTGAGGCGCCGACTCACGGAAAGATCAATGCTTCCGATTTCTGGCGGCGCCTTGGATCTATAAACGAAGATGTCCGTAGTTTCGTTTGGCTTAAGACCCAAACGATGGATACGATCGATCGATTGCAAGTAATGGGTTGAGACGTAACTACGATCAGCATAGATCGCGTTGTGGCAGACTGTATGCAGACTTATTCCTTCCCCAGCTGCCGCTGGATTTGCTATCAAAACGGCGCAGCTCGGGTCGACGTGAAAGCGTTTGATGCGCCCTTCTCTTGTATCTGCGTCTTGATCTGAGCCAGATGGAACGCTGCCATACAAAGTAACGGGATTAAGATCAGCCAAGGCTGACGAAAGGCTGCGGATCGTATCTGTAAAGATGGTCCATATAACAACCTTTTGACCGCTACTTACCAACTGCCGCGTGTGATCCATCACTGCGGCCAGTTTTGCTGAATGTCCTTCCTCAACGACAGCGTCCGCAATGCCCGACTCGATCTTGAGATCGTCGTTCACCATGGCGGTTAGAGCCTGAGATGGATTTACTGAAAGCTGAAGCAATCGCATTACCGATCGACGCGCTTTCAAAAATTGCGCCTGTCCCATTTGGTGATTTACTTGTGCTGAGAATTGGCGAAGAAATTCGCTGCGCACAATTGCATAGAGCGCTAGCTGGCCCGGCTTCATCGTTACATCGACAAAGTGCCGCCGAGCTTTCGGAAGCCCTAATTCCTGTTTGGTAGTTCGAACATAAAGATTGCCCAACACCTCGCGGGGCGGCTTTCCTCTTGCGACCTCTACCCCCAGACCATGACCAGGCCAAAGGAAGTCCAGTTGCGACTGAATATCTGTAGCGGCCTGCGGCATTGGCGTGCCGGTGAGAATATCTCTGCGCACTGGAAGGGTGGCGATGTTGAGCAGAAACGCCCCCCTCTGAGAGAGCGGACCCGCCTTCATTCTATGTGCTTCGTCCAGAACAAGATGAACCGGCGTCCTTGCCAGGAAAGACGCAATCAGACCTTGCTGGCGGATCATTAGGTCATAGGAAATCAAAAATCTCGTTGCACCAGAAGCGAGAGCATTCGCGGTGTCGTCCTCACGGCCTTCAAGCACCGTGAACTCTTCCAGCAGGGCTTCGGGTGCATCGTCGGCGAGACATTCCTTTACGATGTCTCGCCAAGCCTGAAAGGCTGCCTTGGGAGCGACTACAAAGAAGACTTGTCCCGACTTTCTTGTGAGAAGATGCAGCGCGAATGTAACGGTTGTCTTACCCGCGCCGGGAACGGAGAAATTAGCGCCATTCGTCAAAGCCAAGAGGTGCGATAAATCTCGCAGCTGAAACGGCTTTAACTCACGTTTTACAAATCCCATTGACGTAAGTTCGGCGGCTATTTTTGCCGAAGTCTTGGGAGGGGCGAGGCTGGATTGGCTCGCGCGGGCAGTTCTTATTTCCGATGAGAACGCTTTTAGGCGGTCGGCAGCGCTTATGTCTGGTCGAAATCGAAAATTCAGTGTTCGTTGGGTTGATTTCGTTCCGAACTCCCGAACGATGTTCAGGGCATCTGGCCAAGGAACTTGGATGGAGGTTTCTGTAATCCTGGCTTCAAGATTATTGGCGACAACCAAAACCTTCAATCTGGACCATATAGGCGCAGATGTATCACCAGCGGCCACCATGAAGCGTCCGTAGTTGCCTTCTCGATATTGGATTTCAACGTCAACGAAGTCCGCCACAACTCCGTCCTTACTTATTACTATCGGCAGGTGAAGATTTCTGAAGTGCAGCCAGCTTGGTTTCGATCTTCGTAAGGAGATCGCGGATTGAGCTAATTTGCTTCCCAAGTGCAGGATACGTGCTCACGCCGGCCGTCGTCGGATCTATTCCGGCTAACTTCGCATGTATTTGAACCAAGGCCTTTAATGCGGCATTCTTTGATTTTTGCCCTTGGTCCAATTGGATGGCGCTCTGACATGCGTCGATGAGCACATCAACTGCATCATCTCGTGTATCTTCATTTTTTAGGGCAGCGATAACATTCGAATAGTCATCGCTCGCCGCACCTTCTTCGATGTCGATGGAGAAGTCATCGGCATCGTCACCATTGGCGCTATCTGCAGCGTCCGACAGATCGAGCTGATCAGCGACGTTGGTCAGGACGATCTCAGCAAGCTTACCGAATGCAGCATTTAATGCATAGATTCGGCCGGGCACTTTGTCGCGGTTCTCAAACAGAGACCACGCTATGACGCGGCTAGCATTTTGAAGGTTAACTGTCTTTCCGGACAGCTTTTTCGGAAGGTCGCCGAAAATCTGTTCAGCATCTCCGCTGACAAGCGAATATTGCCCGGGCTTGTTTGCCCATTCATTCAGATAAAGATCGGCTTCATCGATCGATTGCAGCAAGTTTTTTATATCGGCCTCGCTTCGTCGAAGCTGATCCGCTACTTGCTTCGTCGTGCGTCCCTTATTTACCTGACGCCGCACCAGCTGCGCGTCGCCTATCCAGTCATATTCCAGTTTGGTTTGAGGGCGAGCTTGCTCGTTCGCTTCAATATCATCGATCTCGTCGGGGCTTGTATCAGAAGGAAGAACCAAGCACTTGACGTGTCCCCATTTTGAATTGACCGACTCGTCAGCCGCATAAAGTTCGCGTATGGCGCTTAGGCGGCGGTTGCCGTTTACAACAACGCCAGTGCTAGTAATTAGAATAGCGCCGCGTTGGCCCTCTTTCTTCAGCACTTCCAAAATGGAGGAGACGGAGCTCGACTCTCGTTGCGCGAGTTTTGCGAGGATGGAGTGTTGGACGCCTTGGACGGTGCTAAGTTCTTGGCCTTTAGAAAAATAATTTTTGTCTAGACCCTCTTTGGCAATCGCATCCTGCTGCTCGGAATAGGTCCGGCAGTTGTCCATGCGATAAACAGGAACATCCACCGGAAGACTAATGCTCTTGAGGGACGCCTTGTCACCGCGGAAGTCATAGAGCGTATCCGTTTCCGTTGATGCATCGGCTCTTTTTTGGATGACGATCTCGCGTTCTGATCGAGGTGTAAGCTTAATCTCGTACTTCATTCTGCCCTCATTCGAACGCGACCACGATGATAGGAACCGTTATGACCCGATCAAACAGCTTAAGCTCCCGGCAAACCCGTTCGGCGTGAGCAATGTTGTCGCCGATAATCCGCGCCGCATCCTTTGTCGGAAGGGCCAACGCAGCTGCTTCAATTCGACCGCTTTGGAACAGATATTGAAGCTTCAACAAATCATACGGTGCGCGGCTCATATTTCCGGTTTGGAGCTGAAAGGCCAAATCGTCCTTAATCGCGAAAACCGTTAGCATCAGCTCCTGATCCAGGCGGACGTTCGTCGCCCATCCTTCGCTGATAAACTCGGTTTCGACGTGCTGGCGAATATCTGGCGTGCAACGAGATTGAATTTTCACCGCAGGCGCCTCAAAGACGTCTGTGAGCCACTCCTTCAATTCGCGGCGATCCCACTCGGCACCTGCGTTGTGGTGATCGTCGTAAGTGAAAGCAAGCTTCATTCAACGTCCTTTGCATTAGGATCATAAACGGGCTTATTCATTGGCCGTGTGCGCAGCTCTCCCGCTCGAAGCTGATGGATGCGCTGCCAGGCAATATCGATGTACCCTTTATCTAAATCGCATCCGTAGGCATTCCGAGAATGCTTCAGCGCGGCAATGGCTGAAGAACCAACCCCTACATAAGGATCGAGAACATTCTCGCCCTTATTGGTGAGAGCCAAGACGAGGCGCTCCACCAACCCAACGGGAAACTGGCAGGGATGCTCGGTTTTTTCGACGTGGTTTGATTTAACGTTCGGAATATCCCAAACATCCGAAGGATTCTTGCCCAGCGGATTGCTAGATATCTTGCCTTTGTTAGGCCCTTTGAAATGCTTCTTCTCTGGATATTTTGAGGGAATACGAACAGCGTCGAGGTTGAACGTGTAGTCTTGGGATTTTGTGAACCACAAAATAGTTTCGTGTCTTCCCGATAATCGCTTTTGGCAATGAAGGCCGTGACCAAACGTCCAAACAATCCGATTTCTTAACTGAAGACCGTGATTTTTGAAGAGCGGGTAAAGAATAATGTCGAGCGGAAAGACCTCGCCGTCGAGCACATGATTGCCAACCTGCCAACAGATCGAACCGTTTGGATGTAATAGGCGAACAGCTTCCGCAATGCAGGCAGCTTGCTCTTCGATGTATCGCTCTTGCGAACGCCTCTCTTCGTACTCTTTGCCAATATTATAGGGCGGCGACGTTATAATGAGATTCATCGATGCAGAGGGCAGGCGGCGCATAAACTTTAGATTGTCTTCGCATACAATCTCTGCACTTGCGTCCCGCTGGAGTCGCGCAACAGAGGCTCCCCTTTGTCGCGCTTGCGCCCCCTTTGCACTCGTCAGCCCCACAATAGCCCCCTGGTTACGTTCATGAATCGTTCTGCTATTCTGCCTTGCTTTGAGGCATCGGGAAAGGCCTAAAAGAACGAGATATTGTGCTGAAACTGGACGGATAACAACATATAGCGTATTGGAACTAAAGGTTTATTCGCTTCCAGTAATATTTGGCTGGCAGCAACCAGAGGTTCAAGCATTTTTCATGGAATTTACGTTGAGAGAATGTTTTTCAGGATATATAATTGAATTTCGGCACTTTAACCAGCAGGTGAAGGAAATTCACAGTCTGGAGATCGTTTTTCAGAGGATTTGAGTTGAGCGTGCAATTTTCAGGGCCGGTGAGTGTTTTTCATGACCGGCGGCTGCCAGAAGCAGCCGCTCCGGCTGGCTATGCCGCACTCATTGGCGCTTACAAGCTGCCCGTTCCGGTTCCCCGGCTTCTTTGCGCAATAGGGTCCAAGCACCGCATTATTGAGCAGGATGGCTGGCGCATCTACACGCCGCGCCATGCGCCCGAGGCGTCCCTTGAGGGGCACCTGACTTTCGCCCTCAAGTACGAGGGGCTGGACCTTGCCGTTCTGAAGCGGCTTTTCCTTGCCGTAAAGCAAGGCGACGTCGCCGAACTCGTGCGCCAGAAGCCGACCGGCCTCTACACGCGCCGCATCTGGTTTTTGTACGAGTGGCTGCTTGGCCGCGAATTGCAGCTGCCATCCGCAGATAAGGTTTCCTACGTGGATGCCGTCGATACCGATCTTCAGTTCGGCGGAGCGGGCCAGAACTCGGCCCGGCATCGTGTCCGCAACAATCTTCCCGGTACGCCCGAGTTCTGTCCGCTGGTGTTCAAGACGCCCGCGCTGAATGAGTTCATTGCGCAGGACTGGAAGGAGCGCGCGCGCGCCGTCGTCAGTGAAGTGCCCAAGGACTTGCTCGCGCGCACGGCGGCGTTCCTTCTGCTGAAGGATTCAAAGTCCAGTTACGTGATCGAGGGAGAGCGGCCACCTCAGGACCGCATCCAGCGATGGGGCCGCGCGATCGGCGAAGCGGGCCGTGCCCCGCTCGACGAGCAGGAATTCCTGCGCTTGCAGGGCATCGTCATCGGCGACGAGCGTTTCGTGAAGATGGGATTTCGGAAGGAGGGCGGCTTTGTCG
>NZ_MKRN01000206.1:36950-48283 GCF_001896955.1 Nitrobacter sp. 62-13
AGACGGTAATGGGCGCATTCATCGCTATTTGATGCACCATGTTCTCGCCCGCCGCGGCTTCAATCCGCCAGGTCTGCATTTCCCCGTGTCTTCGGCCATCCTCGACAGGATCACCGAATACAAGGGTGTGCTGGAGAGCTATTCCAGCAGGCTGCTTCCGTGCGTTCAATGGGAGGCCACACAAAAGGGTAATGTGAAGGTCTTGAACGATACCGGCGATTTCTATCGATTCTTCGACGCGACGCCGCACGCCGAATTTTTATATGAGTGCGTCCGTCAGACGATCGAGCAGGATCTTCCCAACGAAACCAACTTCCTCCGAAGTTTCGACGCCTTCCGGGCCGGCATCGAGAACATGATCGACATGCCCGAACGCACGCTCAATAATCTCTTCGGCTTCCTTCGGCAGAATGACGGAAAACTGTCCAAGCGAGCGCAGGAGAATGAGTTCGCAGAGCTGACCGCGGACGAGATCACACAAATAGAAGAGCTGTATCGATCTTCGTTCATCGCGAAGAGCGGCGAAGCTGTATAATTGGAGCAGCCCGTGAGTCAGAAACGCAGTCTATGGCCCACAACGATTGACATAAAAATATGCGCCGCAAAGTTGCGCCATTGCGGAATCTGTACTTTTCCGTGTAAGTGTATCACTGGGGCATGACCTGAGCACAGAGAGATAATTTTGCCGGGCTGCCCCTTCGGGGGAGCCCATGTTTTTGAGCGATCAGGAGACAGAAGTTGATCTCCTATATTACGAATCCATTGCACGAACCGTCGTTAAGCTTATCGGCGAGACGCAATCTTCCGCGGTAACAATAGGCGTCCACGGCGATTGGGGTGCTGGAAAATCCAGCGTCCTCAAGATGACGTCTGCCGCCTATGAGGGCAAAGACCGTGTCTTATGCCTATGGTTCAACGGTTGGGCGTTCGAGGGGTTTGACGACGCGAAGACCGTCGTCATCGAAACGATTGTGGATGAGCTGCGCCGCGCGCGGCCCGCGTCGGCCAAAGTCGCTGAAGCCGCTCGCAAAGTCCTGAAACGCGTTGATTGGCTAAAGATCGCCAAGAAGACGGGTGGTCTCGCTTTCACGGCAATGACGGGCCTGCCGACCTTCGATCAGCTGCAAAGCATCGTTGATGTCGCGAAGTCGGTGATTGAGAAGCCGCAAGATCATATCTCCGTCGATGATATCAAATCCGTTGCGGGTCAAATCGGCGACTACATAAAGGCACCCAAGGAGGAAGCCGATCATCTCCCGGCTCAGATTCACGAGTTCAGGAAGGAGTTCGAAGAGCTTCTCAATGCCGCGGACATCGATAAGCTCGTCGTCATTGTCGACGACCTTGATCGGTGCCTGCCCGAAACGGCCATCGCGACACTCGAAGCAATCCGCCTTTTCCTGTTCGTTCCCCGCACGGCATTTGTCATCGGGGCCGACGAGTTGATGATAGAATATGCGGTTCGAGAACATTTCCCGGACCTTCCACCCAGCTCCGGCCCTGTTCCGTACGCAAGAAACTATCTTGAGAAACTGATTCAGGTTCCCTTCCGCATTCCAGCGCTTGGGCTGAATGAGACACGCATGTACGTGTTTCTGCTTCTCGCGGAGAACGCACTCGGCCCAAACGACGATAGATTCAAGAAGCTGCTCGATGCCGCTCGCAAGGATTTGCAGAGACCGTGGCAGAGCAAAGGACTCGATCGTACCATCGTACGCGCAGCGTTGGGCTCTCTTCCCGATGAAATCGAACAGGCGATCGTTCTCTCCGCCCATATCAGTAAGATCTTGAGCGAGGGTACACGTGGAAATCCGCGCCAGATAAAGCGCTTTCTGAACTCGATGATGCTTCGCTACGCGATTGCTGTCGAACGGCAGTTCGCGGATGAGATTGAAACGCCTATTCTAGCGAAGCTGATGCTTGCCGAAAGATTCTCGTCTGACCTCTATGACCAGATTGCCCGGCTGGCAGCTACTGCGGGGGATGGAAAATGCGCCGCACTTGGCGAGCTTGAAGATCATGTTCGAGCCGAGCAGAAGCGCACGGAAAAATCGGCAAAGCGTTCGGACAAGAAATCAGCGAAGGACGAATCCGAGCCGGAAGTACTTTCAGAGCAGGCTCAGAAGTGGGCGGAAAGCGAGTGGGCGAGAAGCTGGGCAGCAATCGATCCGCCCCTGAAAGACGTTGATTTGCAGCCATATGTCTTCGTCACGCGCGACAAACGAGGCTACTTCGGAAGTTTCGCAGCATCCAGTCATTTGGAAGCCATCGTCGAGCGACTCATGGGGCGACGGCTTGTGGTGCGTCAGAGTTCAGCCGAAGTCGCAAAGCTAACTGGCACTGATCCCGAACAGGTGTTCGATGCACTGCGTAGCCGCATAGCTGATAACGACAAATACAACATAGAGCCGCCAGGCATTCAGGGGCTAATCGTCTTGGTCGCTGCGCATCCTGTCTTGCAGCGCCGATTGCTGACGTTTGTGAGCGAACTGCCCATGGCAAAACTTGGAGCCTGGGGGGCAACCAGCTGGGGTGAATGTTTTACTGATCCGGCGTTGATTGCGGAATTTGCCGCGATCCTCAAAACCTGGTCGGAGCAAAACGACAATGCTGTGCTGCGGACGAGCGCGACGGCGGCGCTCAGATTGAAGAAGAAGGGTTAGGCCGTGGGAACGTCGACTTCATATGGCGGACCCGGCACCGGACTCGTACCTTCATGGGTAGATGATCCCGTACCCGGAGCGGCTCCCGCTCCTAACGTGCCGGCTGCTCCGGCAAGCCCTGGGCAACCTTCCAACCCTAATCCGGCACCGCCCGCCAATCCTGGCGTAGCACCGCCGGCATTGCCGACGCCTCCACGGCCGGAGACGAGAGGCGCGGGGCGTTTCGGTTCTTCACAGGCAAACTTCTCCCGTTTTGCCGGCACGGGCAGCCGCAGTTATTTGGAAAAGGCCCTCTCAAGTTACGTGCGTTCAGGCAACGGCGGCCCGCGCCGCGCCGCGCGCCGCATGGGCGCATCTCGCGCAAGCGGCAGCCGCCTCCTCACGGTAATCCGGAATGTCCAGCAGTCGGGTGCCGTCGCGGCTCTTCGCAGCCTCAATCTGGAGTCACTGGCAGGCCAACCTGCTGCTGACGTATTTCTCGCGATGATGGACTTCGTGTGTCCGCCGGGCGGCTCCCTCGATGAAGCGATCGCCCGTGAGGCCATGGCTGACGCAATCTGCGACTTATCCGAAGAAGGTCTCGGAAATTTCGACACCCTGACACCAGAACAGCTCAATGAATTCTTTCTCGACTTCATTGCGCGATCAATCGAAGGCCGCGTTATCAACGATATCGGTGCTCGGGGAATAACCTTACCAGCCGATGCCAGGGCGGCGGAGAATGTTGCAAGTCAACTCCATGACTTCGTGTCGGGAACGACCAAGGGAGAATTGCTGGACCAGCTGGACGGTTTGACGAGCCTGAACGACAGCCGGGTATCCGCGCTCGTGAATGATATTTACGAAGCCGCGTTCGAGCTCGTTGCAGTGGCGTCGGAGGCCGCGGAATGAAACACCATAGTATAATTTGCCGCCTCGGCGCATCGGACAAGACGCCAGTGAAGCCCTCTCGTGTCGACAGCGAAATCACTGAGATTTCGTTCATAGAGAGCGAGAGCCGCCTGGAATTCGGTTTGGGTCAGGCGATGGACCAGCTGGGCGCGCTGGGGCTCGTTCCCTCGGAAACCTCAATTGACCTCTGCATTCTGGCGGCACTGTTGACCGCGGCTGATACCCGCATATCGCGAGGCGATACGCAGGACAAATGGACCAGAGAAATCGACCTCCACGTGCCGGTTTCTGATCCAGCGCTATGGACAGCGCAGACCCCCTTGCTCATTAAGACCCTGAACTTCCTCACAGGAGATCGCTGGGGCGTCTATTTCCGCAAAAGGATCGCATCTCAGAAAACCCTTAAACGTGCGGCCCACAAACTGAGGACGGCACACCCGACCTCGATTTGTCTGTTGTCCGGAGGACTCGACAGCTTCATCGGCGCAGTCGATCTGCTTGCTAGTAAGGAGGTTCCACTGTTTGTCAGCCATTATTGGGATGGCACCACCAGCAAGCATCAGACTTACTGCATCGACAAATTGACGAAGAATTATACGGGCAAGCGGGTGGACTGCATCCGAGCCCGCGTCGGCTTTCCCAACCACACTGTCGAGGGAAGCGACTCAGAAAACACGCTGCGCGCCCGCTCATTCCTGTTCTTCTCTTTGGCTACGCTGGCCGCCGATGCCGCCGGCGTAACAAAAATCCATGTGCCGGAAAACGGACTGATTTCGCTGAATGTTTCTCTCGATCCGCTTCGTCTCGGATCGCTGAGCACGAGAACGACACACCCATTCTACATGGCTCGCTTCAATGAACTTCTGCAAGGGCTTGGCATTGCAGCGTCTCTTGAGAACCGATATCGACACATGACAAAGGGCCAGATGATTGCTCAGAGCGTCGATAAGGCATTTATTGAGAAGAATGCGAAGAACACGATGTCCTGCTCAGCGCCAAACAAATATCGATTCTCGAAAGACAAGAGCCTTCGAAAGCCTCAGCATTGTGGCCACTGCGTGCCATGTCTCATTCGCCGCGCGGCGCTGCTCAGTGGTTTAGGAAAGGATGATACCTCCTACGCGATTGCGAATTTGAAGGCCCGTCCGCTAAATACGAACAAAGCAGAGGGCGATCATGTTCGTTCCTTCCAATATGCTCTCGCGAAGCTCGATCGCAACCCGAAGCGCGCCCAGTTTGACATTCATCGTCCCGGTCCGCTGATCGATCATCCAAATGATCTGAAAGCCTACGAAAAGGTTTATGTTGATGGCCTCCGGGAGGTCGGGGCTCTGCTCGCCGGAGTTAAGGCGAAGCCGCTTTGATGAATCCAGAAGCTAAAGTCAGACCATCATGGGTCGATTTCCATTGTCACCTTGATCTGTATCCGGATCACGCGGACATTATCGAGGAGTGTGACCGCGAGAAGGTCGCGACGCTGGCCGTAACCACAACGCCGAAAGCATGGCAACGTAACCATCAACTCGCGTCTGGCTCGCAAATGGTTCGCGCAGGCCTTGGCCTCCATCCACAATTGATATGCGAGCGCGCTTCGGAAATCGCGCTTTTCGAGAAGCTGCTCGAAAACACCCGCTATGTAGGCGAAGTTGGATTGGACGCTGGGCCAAGACACTATCGGAGCTTCGAAGAACAAGAGCGGATATTCGCACGCATACTTCGCGCATGTGATGAGCAGGGCAGCAAGATTCTAACGATTCACAGTATCAGAGCTGCGTCCAAAGTACTCGATCATCTCGAACAACATCTTTCGCCTACTGGGGTGAAATGTGTCCTGCACTGGTTTACCGGGACGAACGCCGAAGCAAAGCGCGCTATCGAATATGGCTGCTATTTTTCGATCAATAGTGAAATGCTCCGAAATCCAAAGCATCGAGCGTTGGTCGCAAAGCTGCCGCTTGACCGGCTGCTGACGGAAACCGATGGCCCGTTCGTAAAGAACAATGCTCGTCCGTTGCGTCCCAAGGACGTTCAAGCCACGGTCACTGAACTAGCGGATATACACAGCATGCCGTCCGCCCAAATGGCAAAATATGTATTGGAAAATCTGCGCAGCCTACTGATCTAACGAATGTCGCTCTCAACGGGGGAAACTGATGGCCAAAACACTCGAAGCACATGACAAGCTAATTCGGGAAATTTTTGAAGGGAGTTATCAATTCGAGATTCCCGACTATCAGCGGCCCTATGCCTGGACAACTGAGCAGACGGAAGAGCTTTTCAATGATCTTGTTTCAGCAATGCAAGATTCTCGAACCTCTACAGCTACAACCCAGTATTTCTTGGGCAGCATTGTTCTTATAAAGAACGATAGGGAGCCGAAATCATCCGTCGTTGACGGCCAGCAGCGTCTGAGCACGCTAACCATGTTATTCGCGGCGCTGAGAGCGGCGATGCCGGACGCCGCTGACGACATCACTGATTTCCTATATAAAAAGGGAAAGGCGAGTCTCGGCGAGAAAAATGAGTACCGCCTCCTTGCTCGTGAGGAAGATGCTGATTTTTTCCGAAAATTTATCCAAGAGCCCGGAGGCATCGAACGTCTCATTGAGAACACGGAGAAGCTTGGCGACAGTCGGCTGCGTTACCGGGAAAATGCCAGTTTGCTACAGAGAAAGATTGCGGAGCTCTCGCCGGTGGACCGAGACGCGCTATGGAAGTTTCTGGCTAACGATTGTTCGCTGGTAGTCATCTCGACCCCCGACCTCGAAGCCGCATACCGCATCTTTTCGGTCTTGAACAATCGCGGTCTTGATCTAGCGCCTATCGACATTCTTAAGGCGAACATCCTGGGATCAATTCGAAAGATTGCAGGCGAATCCAAGAGCCATGCTTACGCGAAGAAGTGGAGTGAGATCGAGAGCAAGCTTGGCAGAGAGGCTTTTGGAGAACTGTTTGGTCACATCCGCACCGTTTACACCAAGCAGAAGCAGCGGGCGACACTGGTCAAAGAATTTCAGGATAATGTGACAGAGTATAATTCCCCGATCGATCTGATCGACAATGTGATTACTCCGTATGCGGAGGTATGGGAATTTGTCAGAGAGGCAGACTTCGAGGCAACAGAGCATGCCGAGTCGATCAACGATTATTTGTCCTGGCTAAATCGTGTTGATTTCAAGGATTGGGTGCCGCCGGCGATACTCTATTTCAAGAAGTTCCGAAACAAGCCTGCTCTGTTGAATGAGTTTTTCAGGGCGTTGGAGCGACTAACGTATTTTCTCGCTGTGACACGAGTCGGTATTAACGAACGTATCGAAACCTTCGCAGCCCTAACCAAGGAAATTGAACCCGCCTCATTCAAGGGTGATTTAATTGCACTTACGACGTTAGCTCTCACTGCGAGGCAGCAGCGGGAGTTCATTGCCGCCCTCGACGGCGATATCTATCGCCGTCTCCCAAAAGCTCGGATGGCATTGATGCTGCGCCTCGAAGCACTTGTAAGCGACGGTAGCAAGAAGCAAGCATTCGACCATTTGTCCCTTGAGCACGTATTGCCGCAAACACCGCCAGTCGACTCTAATTGGACGAAGTGGTTCCCCGATGAAGAGGCGCGAGAGTCTTGGACCCACCGGCTGGCTAATCTTGTACCGCTTCACATTCGGAAGAATCCGTCAGCCAGTAACTACGATTTTGAGACCAAGAAGAATGTTTACTTCACTGGAAAAGGGACGAGTTCGCCTTTCATCCTGACGAACGAAGCCAGATCCCAAGCCGAATGGAAGCCCGCCTTTCTGGTTGAGCGGCAGAAGCGCTTGTTAGGGATTTTAAGCAAGCACTGGCAACTCGACCTTAACGCGACGGACGCGAAACCTAATCTGGCTTTAGAGGCAGCGAATGGCTAGGCCGTACCGCAAGTAGATGCCCCGAGCGAAGAAACAGTCGGATTTCAAACTGCCGGGCATTTGCGCCGGTAGCTGGCGAGGCGAAATCCTCGGCACCTGCACCGTCAACTTTGGACAGGTGGTTCAGCCAGGGCCGCCACGGCAATCTGTCGAGTTTTCCTACATGATCATGCCCGCGTCGCTGACTATGCCGGGGGGCCGCTTTACCTGGCCTGGCATCGTCATGTTCATGACCCCAACTCCAATGAAGACCGATTTTCCAGACGCAGGCACGCTCTTCAAGGCCGAACACATGCCGTCCCTCAGCCTATCTCTGGAGGTCACGCGGGCGCAGTTTTCCGACATGCTCAGAATGCTGGAGGCGAAGCGTCTGAAGGAAATTCACTTCACCCTTGAAGACAGCACTGACGGTTCGTGGCCCGTATATAGCTGGGGCGTATCGGCAGCATTGACCCGAGATGCCTAGCGAGGTGCTCAATAACAGTTTGATAAGCATCGTTTTGGTACTATGCTTACTCAAAGGGCTGGAATGATTCGATCATTCCAGCCCTTTTTTTAGCACAACTTTTAGCACACAATTATTTTTAAAATCATATTGTTGTTTTGTTTCAGTTATTTACTCGATTGATCGTCCGTCTCATAACCTGAAGGTCATAGGTTCAAATCCTATCCCCGCAACCAGCAACGAGGCCCCTGGAAACAGCGTGTTTTCAGGGGCTTTGCTTTGGTGCTCTCCCTCAAAAGCTTAAGGAAGCGGTCGTGGAACCACGCGGAAGAGTATCGGAGCATAGAACCACGAAATTGTGTGCGACGACCTGACTCGCCGGCGGCCGCGCAAGTACCTCCACGAGGGCATCTCGCTTAGAAAGGTTAGCGGCGCTATCGTGTGCTTTCGGATCCGTGCGCTTCAAGCGGCCGCTACATTTTCGTCTTGTGAAAATAACCTGATTGAGCGTCCAGAGATCTTCCGGGCTCCTGCTATAGCCGAACAATTGGTGTCGGTTAGCTGTCTGGTCATCGCGGTGCAAGCCGATTTGATGAGGGTCGCGAGAAGTCAGCCGCGAGGGCGTTTCCGTTCAACAGCAGAACTGCCTCCAAATCTTTTTTCAAGCGCGCGATGATTGAAGCACCAGCGGACCAGTGCATAGACGGCACCAACGGGTCGCAATGAATAGCTCCATTTCTAGCACCGTGCTTCTCGGCAAAATTAATCATTAAATATTCAGGCGTGGCCCGCTCTTTATGCGCATGCGAACGCGGTTAAGGTCATCTATCAACAGACGACCTTTCGTCTTTCGATGACTCTCCAAGAATTTGACGTTGCTCCCTTAGCGACTCAACCCGCATGCGGGGCCTTATGCGATTGGCGCCTTCAAGACATCCGCATGCGGCCGCGAGGATTTTTCGAGCGGTTCGGATATCTTCACCTCGCACTCGATCCATCCGCATTGGGCGTTCCGCTAGCGGATGAATGGAACTGCAGTTTGATATCGGCGCGGACGAACTGCGGCATGGCCTCGCGTTTTGTTTAAGCGAAGCCAGTCTCCGCCGTCGATCGACGTGTCGATACAAAGGGTTCGGCTCTTCAACGACTTCATGCGCTTGTATCAGAAATATGACATGCGCATACGGCGTCATGCTGGCCGCAAACACAGAGCCGGCCATGCGGCGAGTCCCATTTTGTTTGCCGACCTCGTCAGTCTCCTTTGTGTTTCCCGGCTAGAGCCTTTTCGATTTTGGTGGAATCGACCTGGACGATACTTCACCTCTCCCCATCGGGGAGAGGTCGGCGCGAAGCGCCGGGTGAGGGGGTTTTGACCAGTCGATAGGTTGTAACCCCTCACCCCACCCCTCTCCCAATGGGAGAGGGAGCACGCGTCGTTTCGTGGCAGGTGTTTCCACCAAAATCGAAAAAGCTCTAGCGCCCGATTCCCTCATCGAAAGGCCGAGATCATTGGATTGGTCGAGCAATCGCACGCGTCCGATGTCACGGTGATCAGTTACTCGTGGCCTGGAGTCTGGATCAACGCCGGGCAACGTTCTCGGACTTATGTGGGACAATGGAGCGACTTACGTCGCGAACGATCATGCAGCGTCCGCGCGTCATGCCGTATAGACCCGGGGCAAGATCAAGTGCTGGCATCAGACCTTGCCGCATCATGCCCGATAATTGCTGTCTCGCACGGCAGATCCGCACCTCGTCGAGCGCTACAACAATGTTCGCTCTCACGAGAGCATCGTTAACCTCACGCCTGTCGACGCTACTTCGTCCGAGCGAAACGATCCTGGCTGAACGTCAGCGCATCAAGCGCGAGACCGTCATAAACCGTCGCTTGAAGCATCGACTGCAGGCCTGCTTTAACTCGCTTAAACTCTAACCCTGATGAGGCAGGGCATTCCTTCGTCAACGCTCGACCGGTCCAAAATTATCTGACGATGGACGATCGTGCCCGCAACAGATCATCAGACGGTTAGCCGTTCCTGTCGGCCATTAAAGGAATACTCCATTCCCTATTTTTAATTCTGCGCATTGCCGGATCCGATCAACGATGAGCGCTTATGCTCGAAGAAAGACGCTTGCGTGAATTGCTTGGACGACGGAGTGCCTTTGTTGTGCATTTGACATAGGCATCGCCAGTTGCGCTTCATCAACGCTGCTTAACTTGTCGACCATCGCGATTACCACAGAGGAGACCATCGCATCGCGCATGGATTGCGCCGTTGCAAAAAACAAAAACTCCGGCCTATGTTAGGAAATCATCTGGGATCCCCCAAACCGCCGCAAGGCTGACGACTCCTGCCACGATACTGATCGTAGTGGGAGTGTTTATCCCGAACCCAGTTTGGTGAATTTTGTTTGCCTGCAAATGAGCGGGCGGACTCGCCGCGATTAATCCTGCGCGCGACAAAACGACGGGAGGAATAGCACCTCCCGGCGAAAGGTGATGCGTTGAGTAACGACAGGCCGCGCGGCCGGACGAACACACCGAGGAGACGCTGATGAGCTGGATACTTGACCTTGTTAATCCCCGAGAGCGCAAGTGGGAAGAGTTCTACCGCAATCGGTGGTCCCACGATAACGTCTTCCGCAGCACGCATGGCGTGAACTGCACCGGTGGCTGCTCCTGGGCGATCTACGTCAAGGACGGAATCATCACCTGGGAGATGCAGCAGACCGACTACCCGCTCCTCGAGCGCAGCCTGCCTCCTTACGAGCCTCGTGGCTGCCAGCGCGGCATCTCGGCCTCCTGGTACGTCTACAGTCCGATCAGAGTGAAGTACCCTTATATTCGCGGTCCTCTTGCCGACATGTGGAAGGCGGCAAAAGCTTCGTATCCCGATCCGATACAAGCCTGGGCTTCTCTGGTTGAAGACGAGGAGAAGCGTCAGCGCATGCAGAAGGCGCGCGGCAAGGGCGGCTTTCGTCGTGCGAAGTGGGAAGAGCTGACCGAGCTGATCGCCGCCGCCTGTTTGTACACCGCGCGCAAGCATGGTCCGGATCGCGTGATGGGCTTCTCGCCGATCCCCGCGATGTCGATGCTGTCATTTGCGGCCGGTACGCGCTTCTTGTCGCTTTTCGGCGGATGCTCGATGAGCTTCTACGATTGGTACGCCGACCTGCCGACCTCGTTCCCGGAAATCTGGGGCGATCAGACCGACGTGTGCGAAAGCGCCGACTGGTACAATTCCAAGTTCATTGTTTCGATGGCATCGAACATGAACATGACGCGTACCCCCGACGTGCACTTCATCTCGGAGGCGCGAACCGAGGGGACCAAGTTCGTGGTTCTGTCGCCGGACTTCAGCATGGTCGCCAAGTACTGCGACGAGTGGATTCCGATCCAGGCGGGCCAGGACACGGCGCTGTGGATGGCGG
>NZ_MKRN01000207.1 GCF_001896955.1 Nitrobacter sp. 62-13
CGTCCGGGGTTTCACGCAGAGCGCGCCGAGCCTGCCGAACAGCGGACCCGTATATCGCAAGATCGGCCGCCGAAAGCTTGTTCCCTACTACGATCGCGCCGAAATCGAGGACGGCGCGATCGCGGGCCGCGGCCTTGAGATCTGCTGGCTCAAGAGCCAGACCGATCTGCTGTTCACGCAAATCCAGGGCTCCGCGCGCGTTCATCTCGAGGATGGCTCGACCCTGCGCATCAACTATGATTCCTATAACGGCTATCCCTATACCGCCGTCGGCCGTATCCTGATCGAGCGCAACATCATCCCGAAGGACCAGATGTCGATGCAGCGCATCAGGCAGTGGATGACTGAAAACCCGGATGGAGCCACGGAGTTGCGCCGCCAAAACCGGTCGTATGTCTTCTTCCACGAGGTAAAGCTTTCGGACAATGACGAGGCGGTCGGCGCGCAGGGCGTGCCGCTGGTACCCGGCCGGTCGATCGCAGTCGATAAATCGCTGCATGTCTACGGCACGCCGTTCTTCATCGAAGGCGAACTGCCGATCGAATCCGCACAGGCGAAAACCCCGTTCCATCGGTTGATGATCGCGCAGGATACCGGCTCGGCGATCGTCGGCCCGGCTCGCGCCGACCTTTACTTCGGCGCAGGGTCGGAAGCAGGCCGCGTGTCGGGCCGCCTGCGCCACAATATGCATTTCGTGATGCTTGTTCCGAACAGCCTCGATCCAATCGCCCGCGGCAGAACCATGCCGCTTCCGGAAAAGCGACCGTCGGCGAAGATCGCCAGATTGTTTCCTGCGAAGGATCGCAAGCCCGCGGTTACTCCTCAACCGCCCGCCGTCGGCCCGGCCGGCGAGCCGGCCGGGACTACTGCCGTGCCGGCGGCGAAAGCTGCGTCCTCAGGAACCGTTCCGTCTCCGGTGATGCGGCCTGAAGTCAGGTCCGATCGTCATCCGCGGCGTCATCACCGCCGGCGCTGGCGCAGCCCGGTACGATGAAACGCCCGTCGCCGGATACCCTCGCACGACCGCGCCGCCAGCGCGTTCTTACGGATGACGAGCGTCAATTGTGGGAGAGCGTCGCCGGCCAGGCCAAACCGTTGCGCAAACGCTCTCGATCGACTGGAGCTTCCGTGGCGTTGCGCGAGGCAGCAGGCATCGCGGTGCCGTCCGCTCCGGCGCCAAGGCCGACGTCATCCGACGTCGCCAAAGTCAGAAGGACAAAAGCTCCGCCGCCCGTATCGCTCACGCGACGCGAGCGATCGCAATTGTCGCGTGGACGCAAAGACATCGACGCCCGGATCGACCTGCATGGCATGACGCAGACGCGGGCGCATCGTGTCCTGTTGCGCTTTCTGCAGAACGCCTCAAGCGATGGTCTGACCTTCGTGCTTGTCATCACCGGCAAGGGCCGGGCGGCCGATCCTGATTCCGGACGCGGCGTGCTTCGCCGGCAGGTCCCGCAATGGCTCGCCCTGCCGGAATTCCGCTCGCTGGTCGCCGGCTTCGACGAGGCGCATGTCGGTCACGGCGGCGAGGGTGCGCTGTACGTCCGCCTGCGACGCGCGCGGGGTTTTAGAGCATGATCCCGAAAAGTGGAAACCGGCTTTCGGAAAAGATCATGCTCAAACAAAAGATAAGCGACGAGCCTGATTCAACGCAGGTGGAGCGGACGCTATAGCGTTTTCGAGCGAAGTGGTATCCGGTTCGCGTGAAGAAAGCGCGTCAAATCAATAACCTAGAGTCTTCCACCCGTTTCCATGAAGCGGTGGAAGACTCTAACGGTGGAAGACTCTAGAGAATGAACCTGCTCAGGTCGGCGTTCTTGGCCAGATCGCCGACGTGCTTCTGAACGTATGCGGCGTCGATTCGAACGGTCTCTCCATTTCGGTCGGGCGCCGAGAACGAAACATCGTCGAGCACCCGCTCCATCACCGTCTGCAGCCGCCGGGCGCCGATGTTCTCGACCGTGGAATTCACCGCAACCGCAATATCCGCAAGCGCGTCGATAGCGTCGTCGGAGAAGTCGAGCGTGACGCCTTCGGTCTGCATCAACGCGATATATTGCTTGATGAGCGAGGCCTCGGGCTCGGTCAGGATGCGCCGCATGTCGTCGCGCGTCAGAGCATCCAGTTCGACGCGGATCGGCAGCCGCCCCTGCAACTCGGGGAGCAAATCCGACGGCTTGGCGATGTGAAACGCGCCTGACGCGATGAACAGAATGTGGTCGGTCTTGACCGCGCCGTGCTTGGTGGAGACCGTCGTTCCCTCGATCAGCGGCAGCAGGTCGCGCTGCACGCCTTCGCGCGACACGTCGCCGCCGCTGCGGCCGTCACGCACGCAGATCTTGTCGATCTCGTCGAGAAACACAATGCCGTTGTTCTCGACCGTGGCGATCGCCTCCTGCGTAAGTTGATCGGTATCGAGCAGCTTGTCGGATTCCTCGTTGACCAGGATTTCGTGCGAATCCTCAACGGTCAGCCGCCGGGTCTTGGTTCGCCCGCCCATCTTGCCGAAAATATCGCCGATCGAAATCGCGCCGACCTGCGCACCGGGCATCCCCGGGATCTCGAACATCGGCGCTCCGCCGGAGGATTGCGTTTCGACTTCGATCTCCTTGTCGTTGAGTTCGCCGGCGCGCAATTTCCTGCGAAAGGAATCGCGCGTGGCGGCGCTCGAGTTGGCGCCGACCAGCGCATCGAGCACGCGCTCCTCCGCGGCGAGCTGGGCGCGCGCCTGAACGTCCTTGCGCTTGCGCTCGCGCGTCTGGTTGATCGCAACCTCCACGAGATCGCGAACGATCTGTTCGACGTCGCGCCCGACATATCCGACCTCGGTGAACTTCGTCGCCTCGACCTTGAGGAACGGTGCGTTCGCCAGCTTGGCGAGCCGCCGTGCGATCTCGGTCTTGCCGACGCCGGTCGGCCCGATCATCAGGATGTTTTTCGGCAGCACTTCCTCGCGCAGCGGCCCGGTCAATTGCTGGCGTCGCCAGCGATTGCGCAAGGCGATCGAGACGGCGCGCTTGGCGTCGGTCTGGCCGACGATGAAACGGTCGAGTTCGGAAACGATTTCGCGAGGGGAGAAGTGCATCATGATCTCGAAGATATGGTGAAACGTTGCGGTAACAAGCGGTCAGATGATGGGCGGCCCGGCCTGCCAGTGCCGGACGGATTCGAACGGATGGATCAGCATGATGACGTTGAGCGTCAGGTTGTCGCGGATATGCAGTCCGACCAGCACTTCAAACGCGACTGCCAGCAGGATCGTCAAGGCAATCGGCAGTTTGCGCGCCAGCACGAATCCCGCGATCATCGCGAGAGTGTCGGACAGCGAATTGACGATGCTGTCGCCGTAGTAGTCCAGGGAAATCGTCGCTGCGCGATAGCGATCGATGA
>NZ_MKRN01000208.1 GCF_001896955.1 Nitrobacter sp. 62-13
CGATGCGAATTTATGGCCCGAACGGAACGACGCCTGCGGCGCAGGGCACGACAGCGCGGCGGAGCGGTGGCAGCGAATTTTCCTTGCCGGACCCCGCCGCGACCACGGAAAGCCGCGCTGCCACGACGCCTAAACCGGCCGCGACCATCGATGCGCTGCTGGCATTGCAAGGCATCGAGGAGGATCCGACGGAGCGGCGCAAGCGCTCGGTGCAGCGGGGGAGAAGCGCTCTCGATGTGCTCGACGATCTCAAGATCGCGCTTTTGTCCGGCAATTTCGATCCTTCGACGGTGACGCGACTGCGCACCGCCGCGGCCGATCTGAAATCATCTTCAGGCGACGCTGGTCTCGACGCGGTGTTGTCGGAAATCGAACTGCGCGTCGAGGTCGAACTGGCCAAGGCCGGCCATTACTGAGTGCCGTAGCGCAGCGGTAAATATCGGTACCGCGGTTACCTGTCTCGGCGCTTGCCGACCCGCCTGCGTTCTCGAAAGACGATCGCGGGCGGCAACGGGCGCTCGCAACCGGTTCCCGGTTCCGTATTGTCGGCTATTGATTGGGGGGTATCAAAGGCAGGGACCGCGTTGGGGGAGGCCCGGTCTTTCGACGCGGCGATATTGTCTGTCACAATGGGCCGCTATATAAGTCCGGCCCCAGCCGGGCAGTCCGGCCGCAGCCGAGTCGTCCGGCGCATTGCACGACTATGGAATGCATTTGGAAAAGCTGAAAAATTACAGGCCATCCGAAAAAGAGCCTTTCATGAACGAGCGCCAGCGCGAGTATTTCCGCGCCAAGCTGCTGGCATGGAAGGACGAGATCCTTCGTGAAGCGAAGGTTACGCTGCAGACGCTTCAGGAAGAGAACGTCAATCATCCCGATCTCGCCGACCGTGCGTCCTCGGAAACCGACCGCGCCATCGAGCTGCGCGCCCGCGACCGGCAGCGCAAGCTGATTTCCAAGATCGACGCCGCCTTGCAGCGGATCGAGGACAACACTTACGGTTATTGCGAGGAAACGGGCGAACCGATTTCGCTGAAGCGGCTCGAGGCGCGACCCATCGCGACGCTTTCGGTCGAGGCGCAGGAGCGTCACGAAAAGCGGGAAAAGATCTATCGGGACGAGTAGGGCCGGTGCCCTGGAAGAAAATAAGCATACGGCTGCCACGTTGGTGCCGTTTAGCATATTCCTGGCGAACGAGGCGTTCTGGCGATAAGCCCAGAGATCACGACAGCCAACCGCCTACGCCGTGCATGCCGTACAGCGGAATAATAAAGGGACCGTCATTTAAGATAGCCACTGCTCGGAGTTGGGAACCGTTTTCCAGTTTCACGGGAGCAGTTCGCCGATCCGATTGATGGCCTTCGGTCGAGCGCATCGGCGCTTGAAGACGACAGGATTTCGCGTCCCGCTACCGGAACATCGCCCGCTGCTCGTCGGTCAGCCCGGCCAGCACCTGGCTGGCGTGGCTGTAGCCCGCCGCGACCATCTCCTCGAAACGGCTCCAGTCCAGCAGGCGGCCGTCAGGCACACGCGGCTGAAACAAAAGATCGGTGAACTTCCCCATCTCCTTCTGCTTCGAAACCGAGGTGATGAAGGACGATCGCAGCATCGTCTCCGGCACGCTCGGCAGGCGGTAGCGCCGCTTCGCGCGCGGCCTCAGCCTGTCGCGCAGCAGCGCGAGCGTTCCCGGCATGCAGTCGATGTCGAACACCTGCTCGCGGTTGACCGAGAGATCGACGCCGATGATGCGGCCGGCGCCGAGCCGGGCCATCACATCCACCGGGAAATTGTTGAACGTGCTGCCGTCGTACATCATGTGCCCGCCGACGAAGACCGGCGGCAACGCGCCGGGAATCGCGTAGCTCGCGCCGACATTGCGGGTGAGGTCGCCGCGCGACAAAACCGCTTCGCGGCCGATCGAAAAATCCGACGCCATCGTGAAGAAGGTGATCCAGCTATCTTCGTTGTCGATCGCATCCAGCCCGGTGGCGTCGCGCACGGCTTGCGTCATCGCGCTGCGCGTCCGCGCGCCCTTGATCAGCGACACCAGCGGGATGAAGTTGTAATCGCCCGTTACATTACCCCTTGGATGTTCGAGAAACGCCTTGCGGACGGCGGCTGCGACCTCATCCGCGCTGCGGCCGAGCGCCAGCACCAGACCCATGACCGCGCCGATCGAACTGCCGCCGAGCATGTCGACGGGAATGCCGGCCTCTTCGAGGGCCTTGATGACCCCGACATGGGCAAAGCCGCGCGCGCCGCCGCCCGACAGCACGAGTCCGATGCCGCGCCCTGAAATGATGCGAGCGATCCGAGTCACGTCGTGGGATGACTGCGGACGGAGGTGGAAGTGTCGCGCATCCGGCCGCGCATCCAGCCATCGCGCCGTGCCGGTCGGGATTCTCGTTTCCGTCCTGTGCAGCAGGATCAAAGTTTGCCGCGCGATCGAGATGGGGGCTGCGGGCGACAGGCAGGCCCGCTCGACCGCGGATGGACTGGGATCGCGGCCGGCCTCGGCGAGCAACAGAATTTCGTCGGCATGGCGCAGGCAAAATCGCGTCCATGCGGTGTCCTCACCGTCGGCTGCGAGATACACCGCGCGGCTGCGCGCTTCGATCTCGTCGATATAAGCGGCAAGCGCATCGTGGCGCCGTCCGACCGGGTGAATGGGGGCGACGCCGAAGCGTTCGGCGATCTCATCGGCGGTGACCACCGTTACCGGCTTCGCTTGCGCAGTTTGCGCGTCGCGCAGGCGTTGGGCGAAATCGACGGCGTCCAGCCCGGGCGTGATCGGAAGCACGCAGACGTTCACCGGAACGAGAGGCGGCCGGCGCTCGCGCTCTTGGTGACGGAATCGCCGGATCACGATCCGCATCATCGACATTTCGATATCGGGGTCCTGCGTGATCGCGTGCTCGATCATCGCGCGCGTCACCTTGACAAGCAGGGTATCGCGCACCGCCACGATGGTCGCCGAACGCGGCTCCCCGGTGAACAGCGCGAGTTCGCCAATGGTTTCACCGCGTCCGATCTCGCTCAGGATTTTTTGCGCGCCGGATTCGGTTTGGGAGAAGGCGTGCAGCCGGCCGGACAGGACGAAGTAGACGTCGTCGCTGATGTCTCCCTGGCGCAGCAGTGTCGCACCGGAAGCGAGATCGACATAGTCGGCTTCGGACTGAATGGTTCGCAGGATCCCGGCATTGCTGGACCCGAAGTAGTTGCGAAGCACGGTCTGGAGCAGCGCCTCGCGTTGCTGAAGATCGGGATCGGTTTTCGGCGTCAAACCGCAACTCCTTGACGGCACCTGCCGTCGCGAATTTCAGGCCGCTCGAGCATAGTCCAGAAAGTTGCCCGATGAATGAAATTCTGGCCGCAGCCAATGCCGTCGTCGTCGCCGTTTGGGCGGAAATCCACTTCCGGCCGAGCAATCTGCGTTTCCGATGTAACTCGCTAAGCCGCCGCGCGAGAATGGCTCGAGCTCACCCGATCTAATCGCGCCCGACCCTGCCGGGGAATCCGGGCGCGATGGGACTGTCGCCGCTCAGGCCGCTCGGCACGGCGCCGGTGCCGATGGTTCCGGGCCGCGACGTGTTCGGCACCCCCGGCTGGTTGACCACGCTGGTGTTGAGACGCGGCGATGGCGTTGGCGTCACGATTGTCGCTGATGGCATCTGTCCGTGGAGGTGTACGCGCCCTTTGCGGTGGCGCGCCTGCGCCGCGTTCGAAATCACGCTCAGGGATATGGCAAGGATGATCAAAATGCGAACGAGCGATGACATGGAGGGCTCCAGCGGTTTTCGCACGATGTCAAGAATACATAACGCCATCGACATAGGTATTGCCAGTACCGGCTGGCAGATCGGTTTCATGAACTTTTATTGATTGTCGGAAGCCGGGCGGCAAGCATGCTCGCATGCGTGAAACGATGACGGCCTCCGGCAGGGGAGCTACCGGAGGCCGCAATGCCGGACGATGCATGGCATCGCCGGGTCGTCACCGTCTCGCCTGGGGATTCGCGAAACGGCGGGGAGCTCGTCGAGATCAGAACGGCAGCAGCACGTCCATCACCTGCTGACCGTAGCGCGGCTGTTGCACGTCGCTGATCTGGCCGCGGCCGCCATAGGAGATACGCGCCTGCGCGATCTTGCTGGAGTCGATGGTGTTGTCGCTCTGGATATCCTCGGGGCGAACGATTCCGGCCACGATCAGTTCGCGGATTTCAAAGTTGACGCGGATTTCCTGCTTGCCCTCGACCACGAGGTTGCCATTCGGCAGCACTTGCGTGACCACGGCGGCGACGCTGGTCTGCAGGTTCTCCTGGCGCTGCACCGAGCCCTTGCCGTCGCTGGACGCCGTGGAATCCGTGGTCAGAATGCGGCCCGGCAGTATCGATGTCGCTGGATTTTTGATGGCCTTGCTGCCGATGAAATCCGTGATGCCGGAGTCTTCCTTGCTGGTGCGGCTGCGTTGTGTCTCGTTGGCGATGTTGGCTTTGTCGGTGAAATTCACGGTGACGGTTAGCAGGTCGCCGACGCGTGCGGCGCGCTGATCCTTGAAGAACGCACGCGAGCCGTTCCGCCACAGCGAGTTGGCGTTGTAGGACACCGTCTCGGGCTTCGGCATCGGCATCTGCACCGGCTTGTAACCGGGCTGCGTCGTCGGATTGTCGATCGCGGTCAGTTTGGGCGACTCGCCGATCTGCGACAGCCGATCGATCGATGAACAGCCGCTGGCAAGTCCGGCAGCAGCCAATAGCGTGCCGGTCAGAACGAAGCGGTTGATGTTCGTGGACTTCAACATGAACGTTACTCGGATCTTGGAGACACGGGCGCGCCCTCGCGGGCGAAGTCAGGAGAGGACGCAGCGGCCGTCGGCATTTCGGCAACCGTCGCGGCGCTTGCGAGTCTGCGCGGGATGACCGGCGCGGCCGGAGAGATCGACACCTGGCCGCGCCCCACCACGACGCCGGACACGGTGCGTTTCGATTGCAGGTTGAGGACGCTGACGATGTCGCCTTCTGTGCCGGATTCGGTCGCCTTGCCGCGCACGGTGAGATAGATTCCGGCAGCCTGGTAGATCAGGGTCACGGCCTGGTCGCGTTGCACCAGATCCGGCTTGGTGAGGTCGGCGCCGTGCAACGCCTGACCGGCGCGCATCTGCCGCCGTGTCTGCATCCCGATGACACCGTCGCGGTTCGCGGCATCGTTGCCGACCTCGGCCTTGGGGCGCCGCTCCATCACGACATCGGAGAACTTCAGCAGCGTGTTGCGGTCGACGTCACGGGCCAGCACTGCAGCTTCGACGGTTTCGACAGCGGTGCCGGTGAAGCGCAGCCGCGCGGGTGCGGCGCCTGAGTTATTGCCGATCTCGAGCGTGACGTCGAAACGTCCGTTGCGCGGGTCGAACCGGGTCACGATCGGCGTAACGGCGCCGTCGTTTGCTGCATCGAGATGGACTGTCCGAAGGTCCTTGTCGAAAGTCATCGACAGGTTTTTGGCGTCGCCAAGTCCGTTGCGGTGCTCGAGCGCCACGGCGATCTGCAGTTCGATGTCGTCGGCATCGAGAGTGCGCGCGAGCCGCGTCACCGAGACGTTGCGAATACCGTGAGTATCGACGCCGATCACCTGATGCGCGCGGAGCACGTCGAGCACCTGCGTTGCCGGCAGGACGCCGGTGGTGCCGGGCTCGGGCGCGCGATAGATCGCGATTTGCGCGGCAGTACCGGCGTTGTCGATGACGTCGCCGATGCGCACCACATCGCTCCTGACCTTGACGTCGGAGCGCAGCAAGGGGACGGAAATGGCGGCCGCGGTCCGGATCGCGCTCGCCAGGGCGGCGCGCTGCGGAGCGTCGTTCGCGGCCAGCGCCTGAGCGGACGCCGCCATCAGCGCCGCGACGAGGAGAGACGAGCGGATGGCCATGGTCAGCCTCCCTAGCGGAACAGCGCGGCTGCGGATTGCAGCATCTGATCGGCGGCGCTGATGACCTTGGCGTTCATCTCGTAGGCGCGCTGCGCGGCGATCAGATCGGAAATTTCGGAGACCACCTCGACGTTGGCCTGTTCGAGGTTCGATTGCTGCATGTCGCCGTAACCGTCGATGTTGGCGACACCGTCCTGCGGCGGACCGGAGGCGGGCGTCTCGGTGAAGTTGTTGTCGCCGACCGGCTGCAGGCCGGCCTTGTTGATGAAGCGGGTCAGGCCGATCTGGCCGAGCACCGTCGGCGTCGTCGAACCCGGCAGCGTTACCGACACCTGACCTTGCGCGTTGATGGTGATGCCGGACGAGTTCTGCGGGATCGTGATCGTCGGTTGCACCGGATTGCCCTGCGCGTTGACGATGCGGCCCTGATTGTCCATCTGAAACGTGCCGTCACGCGTATACTGGTAAGTGCCGTCCGGCATCTGGATCTTGAAGAAGCCCTCGCCGCGGATGGCGATGTCGAGATCGTTGCCGGTCATGGAGAGAGTGCCCTGGCTCATCAGCCGCGGCGTGCCGACAGTCTTGACGCCGCCGCCGAGATCGATGCCGACCGGCAGGATCGTGCCTTGATCCGAAGCCTGTGCGCCGACGCGACGGACGTGGTCGTAGATCAGGTCCTGAAACGCGGCCCGCTGCTTCTTGTAGCCGGTGGTGCGCAGGTTCGCGATGTTGTTGGAGATGACCTGGACGTTCAGCTCCTGAGCCGCCATTCCGGTCGCCGCCGTATAGAGAGCGCGCATAATTTCTTTCCTTATGCCGGAACGTCGGCGAGCTTTTCGATCGCCGATCGTTGCAGTTCGCTTTGCTGCTGCAGCAGCGTCGCCATCTGCGTGTAGGCGCGTGACACTTCGACCATGCGGCTCATCTCGCTCACCGCGCTGACGTTGGAGCGCTCGATGAAGCCCTGGCGGACTCGCGCCGTGGTGTCGGGCCGGGCGATGTTGCCTTCGCCCGCGGCGTAGAGGTTGGAGCCTTCCTTGAGCAGCTTCTGCGCCTGCGCGAACGAGACCAGCCGCAGCTTGCCGCGGATCGAGTCGGCGGCGTTGTTGGTGCCCTCGATCACCGTCACGGTGCCGTCGTCGGATATCGCGATGTCGTGGTCGGTCTGCTGGAACGTGATCGGCCCGTTGGTGCCGAGCACCGGACTGCCGGAAGCGGTCACCAGTTGCCCCTGCGCATTGATCTGCAGTCCGCCGTCGCGGGTGTAGCGTTCGCCGGCCGGCGTCTGCACCACCAGGAACGCCTTGCCGTCGATGGCGACATCGAGGGGGTTTTTGGTCTGCTCGGTCGGGCCGCCGGCGAAGTCATGGAAGGTGGCGCGATCCTGCACGAAGCTGAGGCGGCGGTCGCCGCCGACGAAGTTGTCTTCGTGGGCGACCGGCATCAGGTATTCTTCGAACAGCGAGCGGTCGGCCTTGTAGCCGTTGGTGTTGACGTTCGCGACATTGTTCGCAACGACATCCATCTGCCGTTCGAGCATCATCTGCCGCGATAGTCCGATGAGAAGCGTATTCTCCATCGGCGGTTCTCCCCCTCGAGGATCGCGCCAAGCCCTCCCAGGCGTTGGCTGATCGTTTCCAACCTTCAGGCTCTCCCAAGCCTTGCGGTCGTCCGGGGATGTAGCGAAAGCCGTGCCATGTCTGAAAATTACGTATTTTCAATGCATTATGGAAATGAGCGGGCGCGCAGAGGTCGGCAATAAGATCTTGTTGACCATAATGGCCCGGCAAAATCTTCCTACCGTATGGTTAAAAGAAAGAATCCATTAACCATTGCGAACCTAGTGTTAACGCCTGTGGGGCGCGCCGTGCGCCGGGGCATCTGTTTCGCGTCGTTAGCCTGCCCGGCGGCATCGGACCAAACCCTCCAACGGGCGAACTGACGATGGCAGAGAACGATCAGGCCGAGAAAGCGGCAGCCGAAGGCGAAGCGCCCCCCGCTTCCAAGAAAAAGAAATTGATCCTGATCGCAGCGGTTGCCGCGGTCCTTTGCCTGGCCGGGGGAGGCGGCGCCTGGTTCTTCTTCTTTCACGGTCACGGCGACGAACAGCACGCGGAGGCGCCGCCTCCGAAGCCGCCGGCCTTCATCGAAGTCCCGGACATGCTGGTCAACCTGGTCGGGGCGCCGGGCGAGCGCGTGCAATATCTCAAGGTGAAGGTCGTTCTCGAGGTCAAGGACGAGCCGCAGGTCGAGAAGATCAAGCCGGCGCTGCCGCGGGTCACCGATCTCTTTCAGACCTACATGCGCGAGTTGCGTCCCAGCGACCTCAACGGTTCGGCCGGGCTGTTTCGACTCAAGGAAGAACTGACCAAGCGGGTCAATACGGCGATCGCGCCCGGCCATGTCAGCGCCGTGCTGTTCAAGGAAGTCGTCATCCAGTGACGGGGCGGGGGCGGGATCATGGCGGGCGATAACGATCAGTTGGACCAGGATGCGATCGCAGCCCAGTGGGAGGCTTCGCTCGGATCGGAGGACCCCGAGGAAGCCGCGAAGTCCGCTGCCGCCAATGAACTCACGGAGACGATGGCGGAACAGTGGGCCGCCATGGTCGAGGACGGAGGCCGCAATTTCGGCAACGCCAAGAACGGCGGTGAGCGGGTCCTCTCGCAGGAGGAAATCGACAGTCTGCTCGGCTTCAGCGTCGGCGAGATCAACGTCGACGACAGCTCCGGCATCCGCGCGATCATCGACTCGGCGATGGTGTCGTATGAGCGCCTGCCGATGCTGGAGATCGTGTTCGACCGCCTGGTGCGGCTGATGACGACCTCCTTGCGCAATTTCACCTCCGACAACGTGGAGGTCTCGCTCGACCGCATCACCTCGGTCCGGTTCGGCGATTACATGAACTCGATTCCCTTGCCCGCGGTGCTCAGCGTGTTCAAGGCCGAGGAGTGGGAGAATTTTGGGCTGGCAATGGTCGATTCCAGCCTGATCTACTCCATGATCGACGTGCTGCTCGGCGGCCGTCGCGGCCAGACCTCGCTGCGGATCGAGGGCCGACCCTACACGACGATCGAAACCAATCTGGTGAAGCGGCTGGTCGAGGTCGTTCTGGCCGACGCCGAGCAGGCGTTCCGGCCGCTGTCGCCGGTGTCGTTCTCGATCGACCGGCTCGAAACCAATCCGCGTTTTGCCGCGATCACCCGCCCGGCCAATGCGGCGATTCTGGTGCGGCTGCGCATCGATATGGAAGACCGCGGCGGCTACATCGAACTGCTGTTGCCCTATGCCACCATCGAACCGATCCGCAACGTGCTGTTGCAGATGTTCATGGGTGAAAAGTTCGGCCGCGATCCGATCTGGGAAAGTCACCTCGCCACCGAAATCGCGCAGGCGCAGATCGCCGTCGACGCAGTGCTGTACGAGGCCGAGATCCCGCTCAAGCAGCTCATGACCCTGAAAGTCGGCGACACGCTGCCGCTGGACATGCGTCCCGATGCGTCGGTGGCGGTGCGGTGCGGCAGCGTCACGCTGACGGAAGGCCGCATGGGGCGCGTCGGCGATCGCGTCGCCATTCGTGTCTCGAGACACTTGCGCAAACCGAACACGACCTTCGCCATGTTCGAGAGAGCGGACGAACAGACCAAGATGATGGAGGCCCAATGAACCACTCTTTCGGATTAGCGATCGAGAGCCTTGTCGCGGTTCTCCTCGTCTTGACAATCGGTTACTGCATGCTGCTGAACAAGCGGCTGAAGCGGCTGAGGGCCGACGAGCAGTCGCTGAAGGCGACTATCGGCGAACTGATCACGGCGACGGAGATTGCAGAGCGCGCCATCGGCGGGCTGAAGCACACCGTGCGCGACGTCAACGACAATCTCGGCAACCAGATCGTCTCGGCCACCGAACTGTCGCGGCAATTGGCGAAGCAACTGACGGAGGGTGATGCGGTCGTGCGGCGGCTGACCCGGATCGCGCTCGCGGCGCGCCCGGCGACGGCCCCCGAACCGGAGCCCGTGGCCAGCGATGCCCGCTCGGTCGCAGCCGCGGCGCGGGCATTTTCCGAGCGTAGAAGGGCAAGCGGCCTCGCTGCATGAATGCTTTCAGGGACATCCGGGTCATTCCTGTCGTAATGGTCGCGATATTCGGTCTCGCGGTGCTTAAGGTCGCGGGGCTCGTGATTGACGGCGGTTACGTTTTTGATGACCAGCCGAATACGCCCCACCGGTCATGGGCACAGGAGAACCTGAACTTTCCGGGCGCAACGCCCTATGCCGGCGACGTCACGGGTTCGGTCGAGACGAAGAAAAAAGAGGACCCCGGCAAGGAGGGTGCCGAAAAGAACGAATCTAACGGAAAGCCCAAGCCGGCGGTCAGCACGCCGGAGCTAGCGAAGTCGGGCGTTGTCACCATCCCCGAGCCCGGCCAATCGGTGTCGCCGTCCGAGCGTGCGATCCTTGAGCGGCTTCAGAGCCGGCGCCAGGAACTCGAAGCACGCGCACGGGAAATCGACATTCGTGAGAGCCTGCTGAAGTCCGCCGAAAAGCGCATCGAGGGGCGCGTGGAGGAGATGAAGGGTATCGAGTCGCGGATCGCAACCGCGACCGACCAGAAGAACGAGGCCGAAGCCGCCCGCTTCAAGGGACTCGTGACGATGTACGAGAACATGAAGCCGAAGGACGCCGCCAAAGTGTTCGACCGACTGGAAATGTCGGTGCTGTTCGATCTCGCCTCGAAGATCGCGCCGCGCAAGATGTCGGACATTCTCGGCCAGATGTCGCCTGCCGCGGCCGAACGGCTGACGGTCGAGATGGCGCGTCGAGCCAGCGGCGGCGACGCCACCACCGCGGACGCCGATCTTCCGAAGATCGAGGGTAAGCCGACGCCGCAGAATCCCAATTAATATCCTTGCTTAATAAGGCTTTAATTCCGCAATTCTAGAGTCCGTCTGATCGGCGTTCAGCCGCCGGTCAGGAGTTGATAGCGTTTTCGAGCGAAGCATGTCCTCGAACTTGATGGGGGATGGATACCGGTTCGCGTGAAGAAAATGCGTCAAAGCAACAATCAGAGCTTCGCGTCAGAAGCGAAGTTCTGGAGTCGAGAGACGATCTGGAATGGCGCGGACGACTGCCGCTGAATGTTGGTCGCAAGCGCGCTCCCGCGCGCGGCGGCTTTCGCGCGGCTGCATTCCGGCGTTCGCAACGGCGCTGCTGCTGCTCGCGCTGGCTTTTCCCGGTGCAAGCCGCGCGCAGGCCATCAGGGGCGAGGCGACCCTCTCGGCCGCGAAGGGTTTTGCCCGGCTCGTGCTCAAGCTCGACGACGACGTCGATTCCGAAGTGACGGTCGCCGGCACCATCCTCGTGATCCGCTTCAAGCGGCCGGTCGATATTCCTGTCGACAAATTGTCGGAGGCGGTGCCGGACTACGTCGGCTCGGCGCGCCGTGATCCCGACGGCCTGGCCATACGCATGGCCCTTGCACGCAAGGTCTCCGTCAACACGATGACGGCGGGCGAGCGCGTGTTCATCGATCTGATGCCCGATGGCTGGAAGGGTCCGCCGCCGGGTCTGCCACAAGACGTGGTTCGCGACCTGGCGGAGCGCGCCCGCGCCGCCGAGCGCGCGCTGCGCGAAGAGCGCACCCTGGAAGCGTCGAAAAAGCGCCCGCCGGTTCGCGTGCGAGCTTCGGTACAGCCGACCTTCGTGCGCTACGTTTTCGAGCTGCCGGACGGGGCCGGCGTTTCGTCCGCTCTCAACGAGCAGAAACTCACGCTGCTGTTCAAGCCGGCGCTGACTTTCGATCTGGCGGACGCCAAACTGGTAGCGCCCGCCAACGTCGCCTCGATCGCGCAGAAGATGGAAAGCGACGGCGCGCGGGTCGAGATGAAACTGATCGGCGACGTCGACGTGCATTCGTTCCGCGAGGAGAAGAACTACATCGTCGATATCGGCTTCCATCAGACCGGCAAGAGTCTGTCGGCGGCGCTTGCCGAAGTGCAGTCGGGCAAAACGGACGCGGGACAGCCGGCCGGCGCCGCTGCCGCCCCCGCAAAGCCCGCGGGGATTCCGCCGCCGACGTCGGAGACGATTGCCGAACAGGCCGGACTGACGGTGAGACCGCCCCCGTCCGACGCCAAACCGGCCGAAGCCGCGAAAACGCCCGAACCTTCGCCGGCCGCCGCGTCACCTGCCGCACCCGATCAGCCTGTGGCCGATCAGCATGCGCCTGAGACGCCCGCAACTGAAAAGCAGGCCGCCGTCGAAACACCGTCTGCGCCGGCGGTCAAGGCCCCCACCGCCGTAACGCCGGGGAAGCAGACGCCGGTCGGAGACAATCCCGCCGAGCACGGGCTGGCAAAGGCCGCATCAGCAAAACCGGCGGCGTCGCCGCCGCCATCGTCGGCTAAAGGAAGCGCGAACGATGCGGTGACCCTCGCCGCGGTGCGGCGCAGCGACGGCTTTCGCCTGACGTTCGGCTTCGACCGGCCGACGCCGGTGGCGCTGTTCCGCCGCGCCGATGCGGTGTGGCTGGTATTCGACTCGGAGAAGTCGGTCGACGTTGGCGCGATCCGGAAGGAGGGCGGATCGCTTATCACCGACATCGACCGCCGTCCCCTGGAGAAGGGGCAGGCGATCCGCATCCGCCTCACCCGTCCGCAACTGGTCTCGCTCTCGGCCGGCGAGCCCGATGGTTTCGCGCCGGTTACACCGGGGCAGCGCTGGATGGTGACGTTCGCCGATGCCGTGCAGAAGCCGTCGCGCGCGCTGATCGCGCAGCGCAATGTCGTCGATCGCCATCATGCGAGCGTCACCGTGCCGCTCGCTGGCACCGGCAGCCTACACCGGATCGTCGATCCCGATTCCGGCGACGCGCTGATGGTCGTCACCGCGCTTCCGCCAGCGCAGGGTTTTGTCAGGCATCAGGAGTTCGTGGAGTTCTCGCTGCGTGAGTCGACCCAGGGCGTGGTTATCGAGCCGAAGGCCGATGACATCGCCGTCGAGGTTGCGCCCGACAAGGTTACGGTGACCCGGCCCGGCGGTCTCACCCTGTCGGCGGCCAACTCCGGTCCCGAGCGCGCGACGACCGCGGCGCGGCCGATCTTCGATGCCGAGACGTGGCAGAAGGACAGCAACGCGGATTTCTTCCAGCGGCTCGACGAACTGGTCAACGCGGCATCGGCCGCAGGTAATGATGACGCGCGGACCGCAGCGCGGATCGATCTCGCTCGATTCTATATGGCGCGCGGCTTTTATTACGAAGCCAAGGCTGTCCTCGATCTTGCGCTGTCCGAGCAGAATCCCGGACAGGAAGATCCGGTGCTGCTGATCGTGCACTCGGTCGCGAGTTCGCTGACGAATTATACAGCGGCGGCGACGCGCGATCTCGCCAACCCGGCGATCGGCGCCAACTACGATTCCCAGCTGTGGAAGGCGCTCGCGCTCGCGCGGCAGCGCAAGTGGGCCGAGGCGCGCGAAAAATTCAAGAACGCCCAGTTCGCTATCTCCGCGTTGCCGCTCGGGCTGCAGCGTCCGATCGTCGCCGATGCGATGCGGGCATCGCTCGAGGTCGGCGACTATTCCGGCGCCGCCGCGCGCAGCAGCGATCTCGACGCCATCGGTATTCCCGATGAGATGAAACCCAACGTCACGGTCATGCGCGGGCGGTTGTCCGAGGCTTTGGGGCGCGACAAGGACGCGCTCGCCCAATACGAGGAGGCGATGGCCTCGCCGGATCGCGAAGCCGCGACTGAGGCGCAGATACACGACATCGCGTTGCGGCAGAAGCGCGACGAGATCAAGCCGGAGGAGGCGCTGCGCGATCTCGAAACGCTGTCGGCGACGTGGCGAGGCGATCGGCTTGAGGTGCAGACGCTGAATATGCTGATGGCGCTCTACATCGATGCGGGCCGCTATGCCGAAGCTCTGGCGATCGCAAAGACCGCTACCAAGCTGGAGCCGGACTTCGTTGTGTCGCGGCAGATTCAGGACAGGGCTTCGGCGCTGTTTGCCGATCTTTTCCTCGGCGCCAAAGGCGACAATCTTCCGCCGGTCGATGCGCTGGCGATGTTCTACGATTATCGCGATCTGACGCCGATCGGCCGGCGCGGCGACGAAATGATCCGTCGGCTTGCCGATCGCCTTGTCAGTGTCGATCTTCTCGACCAGGCGGCAGATCTCCTGCAATATCAGGTCGATCATCGGCTGGAGGGCGCGGCGCGCGCGCAGGTCGCCGCACGGCTCGCGATGGTCTATCTGATGAATCGCAAGCCGGATCGTGCGATCGCCGCGCTTCGCACCACGCGGATCGCCGATCTCGCCGGTGAATTGCGCCAGCAACGATTGCTGCTCGAGGCTCGCGCGCAAAGCGATGTCGGCCGCCGCGATCTCGCCCTCGACATCATCTCCAATCTCACCGGGCGCGAGGCGATCCGCCTTCGGTCGGATATCTACTGGGCGTCACGACGCTGGCGCGAGGCGTCCGAGCAGATCGAACTCTATTACGGCGACCGCTGGCGCGATTTCACACCGCTCACATCGAGCGAGAAAAGCGACATCATCCGCGCGGTGATCGGCTATGCGCTCGCCGAGGATACGCTGGGTCTCGGGCGGTTCCGCGAAAAGTATGCGCCGCTGATGAGCGGCACTGCCGACAAGATCGCCTTCGATACCGCGAGCAAGCCGGCGTCCGGCAACAGCGCCGAATTCGAACAGATCGCCAGGATGGCGGCGAAGGTCGACACGCTCGACGGCTTCCTGCGCGAAATGAAATCGCGCTTTCCCGATATGACGGCGAGGCCGCCGCTGCCGCCGGAAGCTGCGAAGACGGATTCCGCTCCGACCGGCGCGCTGCCGCAGATTGTCGGACTGAAGAACGTCGAGGCGTCGCGCTGACCGGATGCGAATGCTGGAAGCGAGTCATGGGTCGAGATGAGCTCATGCCAACCGCATCCGAGTGATCGGCCGTCATCCATCGCACGCGCGGCCGCATCGAATGCATCTTCAACAAAACCTGGCATTATCGCGCTGTCGCCGCCCGCAACGACAAAGGCGCTGACAACTTCGTCGCGGGCCTCAACCTTGCTCCAGTTCGAATCTGGTGCTCAAGCGAAACGACGTGCATTGGCCCTGCGAAAGCAGCCTCTATGCACTCAGGATTGTCGCCCTTAGCGGACAGTTCTGCGTTCCGATTGTCGACATCAAAAAAAGTCGGCGATCGTTGTGAGACGTCCGATCAGAACCCACAGCAATCCGGCACAAGGAATGGCGAGATCCGGGGCTGTTCTTGCCCAGAGCCCGCCGAAGAAATGTCCGTATGTTGACATCATGGGGAATCGATATATACAGTAAAATATATCCATAGGATTATATACGCATATATATATCCATAGGATATGGCCGTGGAGGGGGGCACCCCCAGGGCGTCGTTTAATGGTTCGCTTGGGCCTCTCGCGTTGAGCGGGAGCGTCCGACGGTGCGAACGGCTGGGCGGTGAGTCAGGGACTGAGGGGAAACTTCTCTTCGAGTGCTTGCGTATAGCGGATCCGAAAGCCTGCCCTACCAAGCAACTTGGAGGTTTGAGATGAAATTGATGAAGAGCCTTTTCCTCGGCTCGGCGGCGGGGCTGGTCGTCATGAGCGGAGCACAGGCTGCCGATCTTCCGTTGAAGGCCAAGGCGGTCGAATACGTGAAGATCTGCTCCCTGTATGGCGCGGGCTTCTACTACATTCCCGGCACCGACACCTGCATCAAGCTCGGCGGCTATCTCCGTTCCGACATCGGCGTCAACACCAACGCGATCTTCGGCGGCAACACCTCGGGTCCCGCCGGCGCGCAGAACCGCTTCAGCAACGCCTTCACCTGGCGATCGCGTGCGGACCTGACCATCGACACTCGCACCGCCACCGAATACGGAGTCGTCCGCACCTACATGGAGACGGCCTTTTCGTGGACCTCAGGCGGCTACGCCGGTTCGGCTACCGGTGCGACGACGTATAACGGAAACCCCAACGGCGCCGTCTCCGGCGGCCAGCTTGGCGTGTACTTCGCCTTCATCCAGTTCGCCGGCTTCACGATGGGTAAGGCGGTTTCGCAGTTCAGCGCTCCCTGGACGGAGTTTCCGGGCAAAAACATCTACACTGGCCTGGTCGGTGGTGGCGGCACGAACACCGGCGTGAACCAGTTCACCTACACCGCCGAGTTCGGCAACGGCGTGTCGGCTTCGGTCGGCGTGCAGGATCCGAGCGCGTATTACCAACCTGGCATTTTCAACCTCGCCACTGCGACGCAGAGCAACTTCGGTTACGGCGCGAGCGCTTATGGCGGGACCACGGTTCCTGACATCGTCGGCCAGCTCCGCGTCGATCAGGCCTGGGGCTTGTTCCAGGCGTCGGTTGCGGCCCACGACAACAATCCCGCCTACTACGGTGCCACGCAAAATACTGGCGGCCCTGGAGACAAGTGGGGCTGGGCCGGTCAGCTCGCTCTGTCGATCAAGAATATTCCGACTGGGCCGGGTGACACGATCAACCTTCAAGGCGTCTACACGAATGGCGCGACTCGTTACAACATCCAGGATCAGGCCTCCTCGGCGAGCGCTGCCGCGGTCTATTCCGGTGTGACCGGCATTGGATATGGCTTTGCGCCGGATTCGGTATATGGCCCGGGCGGCTCGCTTCAACTGGTTTCGACATGGGGCCTGCGTGGCGGTTTCAACCACAACTGGAACCCGTACTGGAGCAGTTCGGTTTTCGGCGGCTACGCGTCGGTTCGATATACCGGCGCGGCTAAGACCGCGATGTGTGGCGTCGGCGGTACGGTTTTTGCCGCGCTCGGCGCGGGTGTCACCACCTGCAACCCGGACTACAACATCGGTCAGGTTGGTACCAACCTCCGCTGGACTCCGGTCAAGAACCTGACGTTCACAACGGAAGCGGTTTACACCATGTTGGATCAGAAATACGCCGGCGTGGCGGCTCTCGCTGCCAACACTGGCGTTGCCAAGCCCGCGGGCAGCTATGCCCTGAAGGATCAGGACACCTGGACCGTCATGTTCCGCGCGCAGCGCAACTGGTAAAAGTAAAATAGGTCATCTGACGACATTCCGAACGGACCCCGGGCAGGTTTCCTGCCCGGGGTTTTTGCCGGCGCCCTGGAGCGGGATGAGGAAAATGTATAGCGGCCCGCATTCCGCTCCCGGATATTGGAATCGATTGCGTGCATGATTTTGGGCGATCGATTCAAAGTCCTCGTGAACCGGGGACTCTTTTTATCTAAGCCGTGTCGTTCCATGGGCAGCAGCGTTTTCGAGCGAAGCAGGTCTTCGGGCTCGACGCGGGGATGGATGCCGGTTCGCGTGAAGAAAACGCGTCAAAACTTGAACGCTGGAGCGCGCACCGTCGCTCAACTCCCGTAGCTCTGCACCAGGCTGCCCGCCACCAGCGACCAGCCGTCGACCAGCACGAAGAAAATCAGCTTGAACGGCAGCGACACCACGACCGGGGGCAGCATCATCATGCCCATCGACATCAGGACCGACGCCACCACGAGGTCAATGATCAGGAAGGGCAGGAACAGCAGGAATCCGATCTCGAAGGCGCGTTTCAGCTCCGAGATCATGAAGGCCGGCATCAGGATGCGCAGCGACAGATCGGCCGGCGTCGCCGGCGGCGGTTCGCCAGACAAATCCATGAACAGCTTGAGGTCCTTCTCGCGCACGTTCTTCTGCATGAAGCCGCGCAAGGGGACGGACGCACGCTGCAGCGCGTCCTCCACGGTGATCTGGTTCGCGATCAGCGGCTTGATGCCGTCGTCGTAGGACTTCTGCAGCGTCGGTCCCATCACGAACGCGGTGAGAAACATCGCGAGCGCGATGATGACGGTGTTCGGTGGCGCGGTCGCGGTCCCGAGCGCCGTGCGCAGCAACGACAAGACGACCACGATGCGCGTGAACGACGTCATCATGATCAGGATCGACGGCGCGATCGACAGCACCGTGAGCAGCGCGATCAACTGGATCGCGCGCTCGGTCACGCCGCCGTTGCCGGCGCCGCCGAGATTGATGCTGATATCCTGCGCGAACGCCGGATCTGCGAACGATCCGGCGGCTATCAGAACGAGAAGAAATAAAACTCTACGCGGGTGGGCCGCCGGCCTCACGAAGGCGACTTCGGACGCCCGAGCAGCGACGCCATCTCGTCTTCAAGATGCTCGAAGCCGGATTTCGAACCGGGCGGAGGGACCGGCGGCGGCGCCGGCAGTTCGCTGCGCGGCGCGGCAGCCGCAGGAGTTTCCACGGCGCGCGGACGGGGTGGCGGTTCGGGAACGACCGGAGGCGCTGCCGCGGGCTTGCCGTCGTTGGCCGGGCGTCGGAGCGCGGCTTCGAGACGTTGTGCCATTTCGGCAAGATTTTGGTCCGCGTTGGAGGCAGGTGGAGGCGATGCGGTAGGCGCAGGCGCAGGCGGTGGCGGCGGAAATGTCGGTCGCTCGGCAGGCCGGGGGGGCGTTGTGAGCACGGGCTCGACCGGACGAACGGGCGGCCGCGGCGGCATCGTGGGCTCGCTGCGTGCGGCGGGACGGGTGCCGCGAATGTCGGTCCGGCTCATGGGCTCGGGCGTGAAGCCCGCCAAGGGATCGCTGCGGCGCTCGGCGGCGGCCGGACGTCGCGCCGGATCGGGGAAGGGAGGACGCGGGGCCGGGCGCGTCGGGTCCGGCATCTCGTCGGGATGATCGAGCGGATCGGAGCGCGGGCTGTCGGACTCCGTCCAGCCGGTTTCGGCCAGCGGCGGCATCCGCGGCAGTTCGCCGCCGGCGGAAGGACGTTGCGGGATCTGATCGCGCCCCGGTGCGCGGACGATGTTGGGTTCCACGACAATATCGGACGGTCCGCCGATCATTAGAAGGTGTTCGACGTTGTCGCGGCGCACCAGAACCAGCCGCCGGCGTCCATCCACGGCGGCGGCATCGATCACCGCCAGGCGGGGCATCCGTCCACGATTGGCGTTGGTGCCGAGCCGGTTTCCCGCAAATCGCCGTACCAGCCAGGCGGTCCCGGCGATCAGCGCCAGGACCACAATGAATGCGATGACGAATGTGATTGCCTGCATTTTTTGTGTCCCTGACAGAAAGCGGCTTTATTGCAGCTTCGGATCGTCGAATGCCTTTCGGCACCCTCCCGTGACGACCGAGCCTTGGCCCAATCTGTTAACCCCGTCCGGCAAAAGCTGCCGCTGACGTCCTTAATAACCTATGAATCGACCAGACCAAAACAACTTCTGAGCACCGGCCGTTCCGGTTAATGGAGGTGGTTAACGCGGGGCTTTTTGGCAAAATGCGCTTCGGGCGGGATTGAGGACGTTTTTTGGCCGGGGAAGGCCGCGGACTTCGGCGGAATCGCGTGGCTGCGGGTCTTAACCGGTTGTTAACCATAAAGGCGGCAAATTCTGCCTACCCCCGCGGCGCATCGTCTCCGGGGGGAGGAGCGGGAGGCCCGCCGTGCCCATCAACGATATTTCCGCGCTGACGGCTCTGCGCACCCGGATGCAGTGGCATCAGGAGCGCCAGCGCGTTCTCGCCGAAAACATCGCCAACTCCGACACGCCGAATTTCAAGCCGCGCGATCTCGTGGAGCCGAAGTTCGACGCGCAGGGTGGCAACGCTTCGTCCGGCGCGACGCTGGCGATGATGAACACGACCTCCGGCCTGAATATCGCGGGTTCGGGCCCGGCCTCGAACTTCGACCAGAATCGTCATGCCGGCTTTCAGACCCGCCCCGCAGGCAACGCCGTCAACCTCGAGGATCAGATGCTCAAGGTATCGGCCAACCAGATGGACTATGCCGCCGTGACGTCGCTCTACAGCCGCAGCCTGCGCCTGCTGAAGATGGCTGTCGGCAAGGCATGACGCAGAGCTGAAGGGAAGGAGACCGCAGCATGGCAGACAATGGCGCCGACTTCATGCGATCGATGGGCATCGCGACATCCGGTCTGCGGGCGCAGGCCGGGCGGATGAGGGTGATTTCGGAAAACATCGCCAACGCCGATTCGACGGCGCAGACGCCGGGCGGCGATCCCTACCGGCGCAAGGTGCCGACCTTTTCATCGGCGCTCGATCGTGCGCTCGATGCGAAAGTGGTGACGATCGGCCGGGTCAGGCCCGACATGTCGTCGTTCCGCGTCAAGTACGAGCCGAGCAATCCGGCTGCCGACGCCAGCGGCAACGTCAAATATCCCAACGTCAATTCGCTGGTCGAAATGACCGACATGCGTGACGCGCAGCGGTCCTACGAGGCGAACGTCAACATCATCAGCGCAACGCGCCGGATGATCCAGCGCACGCTCGATATCCTCAAGTCCTGATCGGAGACCTGACCATGGCATCACCCACAGTTGCAGCAAACGCCTACGCGAGCCTCGCAAAAATGATGGGTTCCAGCGTCGCCGGCAAGACGCCGGAAGGCGACGGCCCCTCGTTCAGCGCGGTGCTCAAGGATGCGCTCGGCAGCGTGATGGAGTCGGGGCGGAAGTCCGATGCGCAGACGGTCGCCATGGCGTCGGGCAAGGCAAACCTGATGGACGTGGTGACCGCCGTGGCGGATACCGACGTCGCGGTGTCGACGCTGGTCTCGGTGCGCGACCGCGTCATCCAGTCCTACGAAGACATCATGAAGATGCCGATCTGATCGATGCTCCTTATGTCGAACCCTGAATTCTTGCTTTACCTCTCCCCGTCAGCGGGAAGAGGTCGACCGGCGACGCGCCGCGCAGACGGTCGGGTGAGGGGCGTCTGGCCAACTCTCCAAAGCCTCCCGTCACACTCTTCTCCCCGCGGGCGGGGAGAAGCAGCGCACCTCGGCTCGCCGATGCTGCGTCGTTCCTTATCTGGCCGAAAAGAGGGTTTGTCATGACCGGCGCCGAAACACTGGACGTTGCGCGCGATGCTATCTGGACCATCGTTCTGGTCTCGGGACCGCTGCTGGGCGTCGGCCTGATCGTCGGCGTCGCCATTTCGCTGATCCAGGCATTGACGCAGATCCAGGAGCAGACGCTGGTGTTCGTGCCGAAAATCCTGGCCATTTTTGTCACGCTGGTGCTGGCGTTGCCGTTCATGGCCGATGCGTTGCACGCCGAAATGATACGGATTTCGTCGCGAATCATCGGCGGTTGATGCACAAGGCCGCAGGCGCGAATGTGACGTTCGTGATCCGCTCGCTGCAAGCTCCCGACGCGAATGCCGGGATAGCACCTCAAGGGCGCCATGCGTATCGATATCTCGCTTCTGCCCGCTCTTGGCGCCGCCTTCATGCTGGTGTTCGCCCGCATCGGCGCGATGGTGATGCTGTTGCCGGGCTTCGGCGAGGTCTTCATTCCGGTGCGGGTCAAGCTTGCTATCGCCTTGCTTCTCACGCTCATTATCCTGCCGCTGCATCGTGCCGCCTACCACGTCGACATGCAGTCGGCCGCGCCGCTGGCGGTCCTGTTGGTGCATGAGATCATCATCGGCGTGGTGCTGGGCGCCACAGCGCGGGTCACGCTCGCGGCATTGCAGGTCGCGGGCTCGATCATCGCGCAGCAGCTCGGGCTTGGATTCGTCACGTCGATCGATCCGACTCAGGGCCAGCAAGGCGCACTGATGGGCAACTTCCTGACCATTCTGGGCATCGCGATGCTGTTCGCGACCGACACGCACTATCTGGTCATCACAGCGCTGAACGAGAGCTACAGGATTTTCTCGCCGGGCGAACTGATGCCGAGCGGCGACGTGGCGGCGCTGGCGACCCGCGCTTTCGCCGCTGCTTTCAAGATCGGCCTGCAACTGTCGGCGCCATTTCTGGTGTTCGGACTGGTCTTCAATATCGGGCTTGGCGTGCTGGCGCGGTTGATGCCTCAGATGCAGGTCTATTTCATCGGCGTGCCGCTCTCGATCCTCATCGGCTTCATGATTCTCGCCGCCGTGCTGGTGTCCATGATGGGGACCTATATGGATTATTTTGTCGGCGTGATGCGCGATCTGACGTTGTCGAACTAGTGGAGTGAATTTGACATTCGCTACCCACTTTGCAGCGAACTTGTCAGGCGAATGTCAAATTCAAAACTCCGCTAGAAACCTGATAGTTGCTAGTGGTCCTTTGATTCTAACATTTGCAAGGACTCCCTGCGGCAACGGGATGCAAATGTTAGAATTGGACCACTAGCGTGGCGGTTCAGAAGTTCGCTCCCAGTGTCTCTGAGAGTCCGTCAAGCGAACTTCTGAACCCAAACCACACTAGAATCATAAAGTTGGTAGTGTCCCTTTGATTCCGAGGTTCGCATCAAAGGTTGCTGCGAGGGTATGCGAACTTCGGAATCGGGACACTAGGACACGGCGACGATGGCCGACGAGAGCGACGAGACCGAAAAGACAGAAGACCCGACGCAAAAACGTCTCGATGACGCGATCGAGCGCGGCGACGTCGTCAAGAGCCAGGAGGTCAACACCTGGTTCGTGATCGCCGGTGCGACGCTGGTGCTGTCGACCTTCGCAGGCTCTGTCGGCGGCGGGTTCGAGGTGCCGCTGCGCAACCTGATCGCCAACTCCTGGCAGATCCGAACCGACGGCCCCGGTCTGCTGGCGCTCGCCGCGCAGATCGAATACGCCCTTGTCGCCGCGCTCGGCCTGCCGCTGCTGATGCTGGTGCTGGCCGCTATTGCCGGCAATATCGTTCAGCACCGCTTCGTCTGGTCGGGGGAGGCGCTGAAGCCGAAGCTCAGCAAGATTTCGGTGGTCTCCGGCGCCAAGCGGATCTTCGGCAAGCAGGCGGCCGCGAACTTCGCCAAGGGACTTTTCAAGGTGCTGGCGCTCGGCGCGGTCATGACGGCGGTGCTGTGGCCGGAGCGCTCGCGGCTCGACGCCCTGGTGCGGCTCGATCCGAACGCCATCCTCCCCACCACCAAAACGCTGACGCTGCAATTGCTCGGTGCGGTGGTCGCGATGCTCGCGCTGGTCGCGATCGGAGACTACCTGCTGCAGTACCGGCAGTGGTTCGAACGGCAGAAGATGTCGCTGCGGGAGATCAAGGAGGAGTTCAAGCAGTCGGAAGGCGATCCGCACATCAAGGCCCGGATCAGGCAGTTGCGGTTCGCGCGCATGAAGAAGCGCCTGATGGCTGCGGTGCCGAAGGCCTCGGTCATCATCACCAACCCGACGCACTATTCGGTCGCGTTGTCCTACGAGCGCGGCATGTCGGCGCCGGTCTGCGTGGCCAAGGGCATGGACAATATCGCGCTCAGGATCAGGGAAATCGCCCGCGAGCACGACATTCCGATCGTCGAAAACGTGCCGCTGGCCCGCGCGCTGTACGCCACCGTCGAGGTCGACGACGAGATTCCGGCGGAGCACTATCACGCGGTCGCCGAAATCATCGGCTACGTCATGGGCCTGAAGCGCGGCTTTTCGGGGCGCCGAATCTGATACCGGCAGCCGTTTGGGAAGAGGATCCGGATGGGGGAAATGGCGGGAATGAGCCCATGAGGTGCTTGCGCTGGCGGGTCCGATTCAGGCACTCAGGGCCAGGCGCACGCGCATTCCGCGCCCGCTGCGACAGGCCCCGCCGGACTCCATGACGCCCGATCCCGATATCGATTCGCCGCAGGTCGCGCAGGAACCGGCGCGGCGGAGCGGCAGCATCCTGCTGGTCCTTCTGGTTGCGGGCGCAATCGTCGCGGCGGCGGTGGCGTTCATGACGCTCGGGCATGCCAATGCCCAGCCTTATATCCTGGCGCTGCTGGCGCTATTGGCGATGGTCGGCCTGTTCACGCTGTTCGCATTCGCGGCCGGCATCGTCCGCTTCGCCGACCGCACCGCCGATGATCCGCTGATGCGCCCGGTCGCCGATCACGCCTTCGACGGCATTGCGATCACCGATGCCGGCGGACACATCGTTTATGCCAACTCCGCCTATCTCAACCTGACGGGCGCCACCTCGATGCAGGATGTGCGGCCGGTGGAGCGCGTCTTCATCGGCAACCCCGACGTCTCCGAGGCGGTGTTCCGGCTGCTGAAGGCCGCGCGCGAAGGCAAGCGCCAGCAGGAAGAGGTGCGCGTCGCCGCCGCCGACGGCGAGCACGGCCGCTGGCTGCGGCTGCGGGTCCGTCCGCTCGGCCAGGCGAAGCGGCAGTCTCGACATGCCGTGTGGTCGATCGCCGACATCACCCGCGACCGCGAGCGGCAGGAAGACGTGTTCCAGGAATTGCGCCATGCGATCGAATATCTCGATCATGCGCCATGCGGTTTCTTCTCGGTCAATCCGTCGGGCGATCTCGCCTACGTCAATGCGACGCTGGCCAACTGGCTGGATCACGATCTCGCGGAGATCGGTTCGGGCGGCTTGAAACTCACCGATGTCGTCTCCGGCGACGGCGCCGCGCTGTTGACCTCGATCGTCGCGGCACCCGGCGAAGTCAAAACCGAAGTCTTCGATGTCGACCTGCGGATGCGCAACGGCAAGACCATGCCCGCGCGTCTCTATCACAAGCTGGCGTTCGGCGCCGACGGCGTGCCTGGTCCCTCCCGAACGCTGGTGATCAGTCGCGCCCGCGACGAGCGGGTCGATCCGCAGCGCGCGGCGGAAGTGCGCTTCATGCGCTTCTTCGATCATACGCCGATGGCGATCGCCACCGTCGACAAGTCCGGCGCCGTGGGTCGAGCCAATGCGCGCTTCGCGAAACTCGCGCAAAGCCTCAGCTCGGACGGCGCGTCGGCCAAATCGATTCTCGCCGCGGTGAACGAGCGCGATCGCGGCCAGTTGAGCGCGGCCATTCAGGCTGCGGCGGAAGGGCAGGGCGATATTCCGCCGGTGGAATTGATGCTCGTCGGCGCGCGCGAGCGCTGGGGACAGTTTTTCGTCACCGCGGTGGAGGACGACGATCGCGATGCTGAAGCCGCGATCGTGTATGTGCTGGAGACGACCGAGCGGCGAACGCTGGAAAACCAGATCAATCAGTCGCAGAAGATGGAATCGGTCGGCCAGCTTGCAGGCGGCATCGCGCACGATTTCAACAACGTGCTGTCCGCGATCATGATGGCGAACGACTTCCTGCTGAACGCGCACAAGCCGACCGATCCGTCGTTCCAGGACATCATGCAGATCAAGCAGAACGCCAACCGCGCCGCCGCTCTGGTGCGGCAGTTGCTGGCGTTCTCGCGGCGGCAGACCTTGCAGCCGAAGGTGCTCGACCTCGGCGACACACTGAGCGACATCGGCATGCTGCTCAAGCGATTGATCGGCGAGAAGGTCACGTTCCCGGGTGTCGTACACGGGCGGGACCTTTGGCCGGTCAAGGCGGACGTCTCGCAATTCGAGCAGGTGATCGTCAACCTCGTGGTCAACGCACGCGATGCCATGCCGAACGGCGGCAAGCTCGCGATCCGCACCGCCAACGTTCCGGCCGGCGAGGTCGCGGCGTTCGCCTGCAAGGGGATGCCGGCCGCGGATTACGTGCTGGTCGAGGTCAGCGACACCGGCACCGGCATTCCACCCGACATCGTCGACAAGATCTTCGAGCCGTTCTTTTCCACCAAGGAGGTCGGCAAGGGCACCGGCCTCGGGCTGTCGACGGTCTACGGGATCGTCAAGCAGACCGGCGGCTTCATCTACGTCGATTCCAAAGCGGGCGAGGGGACCACGTTCCGCATTTTCCTGCCGCGCCATCACCCCGAGACGGATGCCCGGCCCGATGCCGCAGCCGGCGGGCCTTCAAGAGACTCGTCCGCTCCGGCCAAGCCTGCGTCCGGCGACCTGACCGGGCAGGGCACCATCCTGCTGGTCGAGGACGAAGACGGCCTGCGTTCGCTGAATGCGCGCGGCCTGCGCTCGCGCGGTTACAGCGTCATCGAGGCCGCCAACGGCATCGAGGCGCTGGAAGCGTTCGACGAGAAGAACGGCGCCGTCGATCTCGTCGTCTCGGACGTGGTGATGCCGGAGATGGACGGTCCCGCGCTATTGCGCGAAATGCGCAAGCGCAACCCGAATCTCAAGATCATTTTCGTATCGGGTTATGCCGAAGAAGCGTTCGACAAGAGTCTGCCGGAGAACGAACAGTTCGCCTTCCTTGCGAAACCCTTTGCGCTCAGCGCTCTGGTCGCGAAGGTCAAGGAAACGATGGCGCCGACGTGAGCGTCCGTGTTTTCAACCGTCCGATCCATCACGGTCCGTTCCGTGCCGGATCACCGTGGCGGTGCCTGGCTGGGCAACGCCAGGACGGATGTGCGCCGGCCTTGTTCTGATGCGATAGCGCTCGTCGTCATAAAGCGCGGGACGATATTTGGCCCGCGCCTCGGTCATTGTCGCTCCGCGCCAGGCCGCCAGCAAGATCCGGGCCGAGCGTTCGTCGAGCAGGTCATAGAGCCGTGACAGCCGGTACACCGCGATGACGGAGGTGCCGATGGCGGGATCGAGGAACAGCAGAACCTGCTGGTAGATTTTCGAGGGCATGCCGATGGCCTTGGCGGCGCAGGCGAGCGGCTCGCCGCCCGGATCCTTCACCACCCGTTCGGCGATCCGGGCGGGCAGGATCAGCGTCTCGCCGAGTTCGGTCGTGAAGTTATCGACGTCGGATGCGAATGCCGCCATGTGAAGGGTCTCGATCGCGCGTGCGGCCCGCGACGGATGGATGCGCGGCGATGGCCGCAGCGGCGCTGTCGCCAGGTTTTGCAGGATCAGGGCGCGATCCCTGGCGTTCGCGGCGAAGAACATCTCGCTGATTTCGGAGCCGTCGCGCGGCTCCATCGACAGCGCCGCGATTGTACGAGGTTTCGTCTCCGCGGCCGGCGAGGGAGCCGGCCGGGAGGACGGCGCGGTTTTAGTCGCTCGCGGCTGGGACGCTGCATGAAGCCGGAGCTTGCTCATGATCGCCGCCGGCGTCCGTGGATAGATCGACAGGCGGGCGCGCACCGCGGCGCGGGTGGCGTCGTCGACCTGATCGATGAGGCGCGAGGTGAGTTCGACGAAGTGTTGCTCCTCCTCGGCGGAGTGCGTGGCTGTCTGCACGTACAGGTCGGTCAGCACCCGCAGCAGCGTCGGACGGATGTCGACGCCGTCCCGGCGGGACAGCGTCAACAACCCGTCGAAGCCGGGAAACATCGGAGGTGCGGTCATGTCGGCGTACGCTTATGGAGACAACTCGCCTCAATCTAGCGAGGCGGCTTTAACAGGCCGTTAACCATGCCCGGTTCTAAATCCCGACGCGGCGCCGCCGAAATCGGTCCGGCGCGGGGCGAGGAGACACTGGGGATGGGCACCGTTATCGCGTTTCCGGCCGATGCGGCTTCGCGGCCGGGATCAACGATGGATCGCTCGGCGGACCGCGCGATGGGGATCGTTGTGATTCTGCCGGTCGTCCGCATCGACCGCGAGAGTGAGGAGACCAGCGGGGGACGCGGTCCCGAGGAGGGCGCGGCCCCGGGCCGCCGTCGCCGCCGCCGCGCCCGATCCTGATTCCCCGGAGTACAGATCGATGCCGGTGAATCGGCTGGAGCGGTTCGCGTGAAGAAAACGCGGCAAATAAAAGAGCCCGGCCTTGATTCTATCAAAGCCGGAATGGCTCCGGTGAAACCGGCAGGTCCATTCCTCCCGCGCCTCCTTTCGATTGTTTCCGTGATTCTTTTCGGCGCAACGCTTGCCGCATGCAGCGGCGGCGACTTCGGCCGTGTTCGTCAAGATGTCCGCAACGACGACATGCATCGTTGGATGGGTGCGGAAGCGACCGGCAGCATCGGCCGGCCACCCTCACGATTCCAGCTCACGGACAATGAGCGGATGTTGCGCGATCTCGCCTATCCGCTGGTCGAGCCGCCGCATTCGCGGCCGGCCTGGAAGAGCGTGTTCGGCGACTATGACCCGTTCGCGCCGCCGTGGCGGCAGAAGCCCGCATTCGACCGCAGCGCCTACGGCCGTCAGTTGATCGACGAGCCGCATCGCTCCCACGCCTCGCGCTATGCGCAACTGATCGACGATGTCCGCGACGACATCACCCGCTTCGATCCTTTCTTCAACACCGCGCGGCAAGTCTTTGATCTCGACAGCAAACGCAAGGCGAGTCTGAATCTCGTGTCTGATCTGTCGCGGCGCGAGCGTTCGGATGCCGTCGCGCGCATGGAAGAGAACACCCTGATCGTGCAGTGGGTGCAGCAGTGCCTGGAGCAGCGGATCGCGTCCTACCGCTGGGCGCTCGAGCATCTGGTTATTCAAGCGCCGGACGGCGTGGCGGCCGATGCCGATCGTCTGATCGGGCAGCTTGCGGCGCTGACGGCCAATCCTCCGGTCACCGCAGCGCCGGTGGTCGGCCGCGCCCTGCGCACGCGCGGATAGAGCCTGTCATCCGGCCGTGATTCGCGCGGGTCCGTTGGCGGCGTCCGGCATGACAGCGGAAAAGCTCGACGGTTTTCAACCTATCGCTTCGCCTCGGGCTTCACCATGGGCGGCTCGGTCTGTAACCGGCACTTTGCAGCGGAGAGGGAGGCTTTCGCCTGCTCCATCATGCCCGGCTCCGGCGCCAGCGCCTTCAGAACGATCAGTCCCGTCGTCGAGGGCGAATCGATGATGAGCCGGTCCGCCGCCGTGACGTCTTCCTCCTCGGGCAGTTCCGCGTGCTGGGCTTCGGTCATCAGGTTGAGCTCGATCACCTTGCGTCCGGCGGAACGGTCGTTGATGGCGTAATAGGCGACGTCGCTGCGGGTGTAGAACGACACCGAGGTGTAGGCCTGGCTCACCGGCACGGTCAGCTTGATTGATCCGGCAGACAGGTCATAGCGGCAGACCGCGATGGCAAAGGCCGGGTCCATGAACGGCATCGGCGAAACGCCGGGATCGGCGGGCGGCAGCGGCGTCACCGCGTTCACCGCGGTCATCGCCGTCAGCCGCGAATAGGCGTCCTGCGAGGCGATCCGCGGTAACGCCAGCACGCTGACGAGATGCACGACGCCGCCAAGCAGGATGCCGCCGACGACCGCAAGCAGCACGCGGATCATGAGCATTCTCCGGTCGCGACAGAAGGCATCGGCGCGTCGCGCTGGGTTCGCGTCGCGACCCCGACCGGAGTGTCATAGAGTCGAAGCATCAGCACGTAGCGCTCGATGCCGCCGGTCGGCAGCCAGTTGCCGGCGCGCGCGCGCGCGGCCACGTTCACCACGAAAGAGCCGTCGGAGTTTCGCACGATCTCCTCGCTGGTGAAGCCGTAGCGTTGCAGCGAGTTGGCCACCAGATGGCCCTTGCGGTCGTAGAGCGTCAACGTCCAGAACCGCGCCGCCGGGGTCACGCCGCTGACGACGACGTCACAGCGGCCGTCAAGCGGGCGCTTGTCGTCGGAGGTGGTCGCGAGAAACGCGATGCCGTCTCCGGTTCCGATCGGCAGTTCGCCACTGCGCGCAATCGCGGCGCGCGAATAGGGATCGATATCGGCGGATCCGCTTCGTGGCCTTGCGGTCCATGCGCCGATTGTCAGCGTGCCCAGATCGGTGCCGCGCGTCGCGGTGATCCAGGTGGCTCCGAGTCCGACCGCGGTGGCAAGGCCGAACGCCAGCAAGGTGATCAAAATCAGCCGCACGGGTCGGCGCTCCGGTTTTCGAAGTTCGCAAAGGACTCGCTCAACTCCTTTGATGCGAACCGCAGAATCAAAGGACCGTTATGATATTAGGCTTCCGGTCCGGTTTCGAGTTGAAGTTCCGAGTTGAAGGTCATGGAGTCTTTCCACTTCATGAAATCAGAAGCGAGGCTCCCCGTTCAACGCGTTGTCCGCACGCGAACCGGCCTCCGGCTCCGGTCAAGTCCGAGGACATGCTTCGCTCGGAAACGAGGGGCCACCGGATCATGCGTCAGTTCTTGCGTGGCGCGGGGCTCGTCCGGCCGCCGGACGTTGCGGCCGCAAGACTTTCGGAAAACGCCGCGGCGCCGGACGAATAGGCAGCAGGCGAGGCGGAGGGGGCCGCCGAGGTTTTTCCGACCGTCTTGGCGGCTTCATCCAGCATCTTTTCCACACGCACCAGAATCTCGGCCCCGCGCTTGGTCAGGATGGGCGGCGGCGCGGGACTCGCGTTGTCGTCGCCTGCGACTTTGGCGCTGTCGGCTGCGGTCGGCTTCGCCGGCGCGGCGACGCCAGGGATGTCCTTGATTTCGACGCCACGATGCGCGGCCGTCATGATGTCGTGCCAGGTCTGGGCAGGCAGCGCGCCGCCGGTGAGGCGGTTGGTGGGCGAGTAGTCGTCGTTGCCGTACCAGACGCCGCAAACGAAGTTGCCGGTGTAGCCGACGAACCAGGCGTCACGATAGGCGTTGGTGGTGCCGGTCTTGCCCGCCGCCGGAATGCCGTCGAGGATGGCGCGGCGCGCGGTGCCTTCGCTGACGACGTGGCTCATCATGCCGGCCATGTCGGCGGCGACCGACGCTGGAATGATCTGACGCGGCTTGGGGCCGTCACGGTCGTAGCGCCAGACCAGATCGCCTGCGCCGGTGCGGACTTCCAGAACCGCGTGCGGCGTAACCGCCTTGCCTTTGTTCGGAAACGCCACATAGGCGACGGCGTGCTCGAGCACGTTGACCTCGTCGGCGCCGATCGGCAGCGAGGGCGTGTCCGGCAGCGGCGTGACAATGCCGAACTTGCGGGCGACCGCGACGATCTTGGCGCGTCCGGCCTTGGCCGGGTTCTTCTCGCCCTTGCCGAGAGCGATCGAAAGCTTCACCGGCACCACATTGATCGAGCGAGTCAACGCCTGGGTCAGCGTCACCGTGCCGGAATAGGAATGTCCGTAGTTCTGCGGGCACCAGTTGCCGATGCAGACGGGGCCGTCGACGATCGTGGATGTCGGCTTGAAGCCGTTGAGCAGCGCGGTGGTGTAGACGTACGGCTTGAACGACGATCCGGGCTGACGCATGGCGTCGGTCGCGCGATTGAACTGGCTCGCGCCATAGTCGCGGCCGCCGACCATCGCGCGCACGCCGCCGTCGAGATCGGCGACCACGGTTGCGGCCTGGGTCGCATGATAGTCGCGGCCGAATTGCCGCAACTGGTTCTCGATCGCCTCTTCCGCGGCGTGCTGCACGTTCATGTCGATGGCGGTGCGCACCACGAACACACGCTCGGTATAGGAGCGCGGAAAGGTATCGACCAGCTTGCGCATCTCGTCGAACGCCCAATCGAGATAATAGTTCGGCGAGTTCTCGTCGCGGCGGTCGACCGCGGTGGCGGGATTGCGCCGCGCGCCGAACACCTGTCCCTCGGTCATGAATCCGGCGTCGACCATGTTGTCGAGCACCTGGTTGGCGCGGGCGCGGGCCGCGGGCAGGTTGATGTGCGGGGCGTATTTGGTCGGTGCTTTGAACAGGCCTGCGAGCATAGCGGCTTCGGCGAGATTGATGTCGCGCACCGACTTGTTGAAATAGAAATGCGCCGCGCCGTCGACGCCGAAAGTGCCGCCGCCCATGTAGGCGCGGTCGAGATAGAGCTTCAGGATCTCGTTTTTGGTCAGGCGGGTTTCCAGCCAGATGGCGAGAAAGGCTTCGTTGACCTTGCGCTCGATGGTGCGTTCGTTTGAAAGAAACAAGTTCTTCGCGAGCTGCTGGGTGATGGACGATCCGCCCTGCCGCACGCCGCCGGCCTGCGCATTGGTGACCAGCGCGCGGAAGGTGCCGCCGACGTCGATGCCGAAGTGATCGTAGAAGCGGCGGTCCTCGGTCGCGAGCGTCGCTTTGATCAGGTTGTCGGGGAATTCCTCGAGCGGAATCGAATCGTTGTGCTTGATGCCGCGGCTGCCGATCGGATTGCCGTAGCGATCGAGGAACGTGACCGCGAGATCGGATTTCTTCAGCCAGTCCTCGTCGGCGGTTTCGCGGAACGCCGGCTGCGCCAGCGCCAGCAGGACGATCAGGCCGCCGAGGCCGAGCGTTGCAGCTTCCGATAAAGGCTCGATGAATACCCAGCGTTTCCAGCGGCCGACATAGAAACGGTCCATGAAGGTGGAGAAGCGCTCGTAAAGTTCCCGCGCGCCGACCGCAGAAGAGAACAGTGTCGAATCAACGCGCGCGTCGAAGTCCAGCAGGAAATGCCGGATTCGCTTTTTCCAATCCGAGGGCAGGATGTTGCGCACCAGGGGCCTGTGACCGATCTGCGGCGTGGCGGCGCCCCGTCCGGCGCCGTCGGCACGTCATGCAAGAGTGTTGCGGCAAACCCAAGGCACACAAAATCAACGGATGGAACATCATCCGCGTGCTCGGGAAAGCGTTTCTTTCTATCCGAGCAGGGGTGATAAACCAATGGCCGGTTGCACGTTCGAACAGCATTGCCCCGGGACCGTGAATGCGCTTGCGCGGGGCGCGGCTACAGCCCATAGAAATTGCGATTTCTCAGTCGAAGCAAGAAGCGAAGCATGACGCAACGATCCTCGCGCTCGTCGGAACAGGCCGGATTCTTCTGGAAGACCAAGACCTTGGAAGAAATGTCCAGCGCCGAATGGGAGAGCCTGTGCGACGGCTGCGCACGTTGCTGCCTGGAAAAGCTCGAGGACGAAGACACCGGCGATATCTATTTCACCCATGTCTCCTGCCGGCTCCTGGATGCCGGACTTTGCGCCTGCAAGGATTATGCGAACCGCTCCGGGCAGGTTCCGGACTGCGTTCGCCTGACGCCTGAAAACGTTCGCAGCCTGAACTGGTTGCCGCCGAGCTGCGGTTACCGGCTGGTCGCGGAAGGACGCGACCTCTACTGGTGGCATCCGCTGATTTCCGGCGACCGCAACACGGTGCACGAGGCGGGGGTCTCGGTGCGAGGCCGGGTGCGCGGCACCGAAAACGAGATTCCCGATTCGGAGCTCGAGGATCATATCGTGCAGTGGCCGGTCCGGTTGTCCAAGCGCGCCCGGCTGAAAAATCGGCCGCGGAGCTAAGTCCTTATTCATCACATGTTTGCGATTGAGTGTCCGCAGACGCTCTTGGGCCGCGGCAGCGCTGTCCGAACGCGACTGCGCGCGTTATAATGTCGTTATAGATAATACGAAATGACGCAGTCATTCGTCCTTCCATCATTCGCCCTTCGCTTTCCTGCCATTTCAGCCGAAAATTTGTCTTCCTCACATGAACAAACTGGATCAGCCCGGTCGGGATCTGTCCGCTCCACGGATTTCGGCCGGTGACAGTTCCCGCGAAGCCGCCACGCATTCCACGGACGATTCCGATGCGCCGTGGATCGCGCCTCCGGTTCCGCTGAGCCGGAGCGAAGTCCGTACCATCCTGGTCAGCCTGATGCTGACCATGTTTCTGGCGGCGCTCGACCAGACCATCGTCGCGACCGCGCTGCCCACCATCGGCCGCCAGTTTCACGACGTCAGCACCCTGTCGTGGATCATCACGGCGTATCTGTTGGCGTCGACCGCGGTCGCGCCGGTGTTCGGCTCGCTGAGCGACATCTATGGCCGCCGCGCCATGATCATCACCGCGCTCAGCCTGTTCATTGCCGGATCGGTGCTTTGCGCGCTGGCGCCGAATATCGCGACGCTGATCGTCGCGCGCGGGGTGCAGGGCCTCGGCGGCGGCGGCATCCTGCCGGTGGTGCAAACCGTGATCTCCGACGTGGTGACGCCGCGCGAGCGCGGCCAGTATCAGGCTTATTTCAGCGGTGTGTGGACCGCGGCGGGCATCGCCGGCCCGGTGCTTGGCGGGGTGTTCGCGGAGCACCTGCACTGGTCGATGATCTTCTGGATCAACGTGCCGCTCGGCGTCGTCTCACTGGCGATGCTGCTGCCGAAGATGGAAAAAATCCCGGTGTTCCATCGCCGCCGCAAGGTGGACTGGATCGGCGGAGCGCTGCTGATGGCGTCCGCCGTGGTGTTCATGCTGGTGCTGACCTGGGGCGGCAATCGTTTCGCCTGGCTGTCGCCGACGATCGCCGCCATGCTTGGCGCCTCGCTCGCCCTTGCCGCGGGCTTCGTCTGGCACGCGCACAGGACGTCGGAACCGTTTCTGCCGTTGTCGCTGATTGGCGGCCCGGTTGTCCCTTATGCAATCGCCGCCGGCGCCTTCGGACTCGGCGCCATCGTCGGGATCACCGTGCATCTGCCGCTGTACTATCAGGTGGTTCACCATCTCGACGTCAGCGAATCCGGATTGGCGTTGATTCCGATTGCCGCGATCTCGACCGGCGGCGCCGCGCTTGCCGGCCGCACCATGACGCGCACGGTCCACTACAAGCGGGTAGCGATTGTCGGGACCGCGTTCGCCGCCGTCATCGCCGCGATCCTGGCGATATTCGTGATGCCGCTGTGGCCGCTGCTGGTGCTGCTCTCGCTATTCGCCTTCGGTCTCGGCACCATATTTCCGGTCACCGTAGTGTCGCTGCAGAACGCGGTGGCGCGCCCGCAGGTCGGCACCGTCACCGGCGCGATGAATTTCTTCCGCGCGCTAGCCTCGTCGTTCGCTGTCGTCGCCTTCGCCGCTATCCTGCTGATGATCCTGGGCGCAAATATCTCGATCGGCCAGGACGGCGGCCATCAGATCAATGCGATCTCGGCGTCCGACCTGACAGCGGCGTTCCGCTATGTGTTTGCCGCCGCAGGAGCGATGCTCGCAGGCGCGGCGCTGCTTCTCATATTGATGGAGGAGCGGCCGCTCGCAGGTCCGGGGGCATGATGCGCCGGTAGAATTTCGCCATCGGATTTAAGCATTCATTGAGGGTATCGCTTAAGGATCTGTGCAATCATTCGCGTTTAAGTTGCCGGTTCCCAGCAACGCGCGAGAATCCGCGCAGGATCGATCGGAGTGGGCAGTGCGGTTCATTGCAAAGCTTGCGTCGGATTTTTTGCGCGACGAGTCGGGTACGACCGCGATCGAATATGCGCTGATTGCGAGTTGCATCAGCATCGTCATCCTGGTCGCGGTCACCGGCATCGGCAGTTCCGTCAACGGTCGTTTTGTCGCCGTAGGCAACGGGCTGAAATAAGGCTCCGGGCGGCGACCGTCGTAAGGCAGGCCCTACACCAAGACCGGAGTTTGGCGACCATCAAACGATGAACCGCAGCGGGCGCGAATACGTGAGCGCCGCTGGCTTCACCACAAACAACGTCGAAAACTTCTTTGGCGTCTTCAAGCGCGGCATGCGCGGGACTACACGTTCTGCGGCGAACAGCACTTGCAGCCTTACCTGACCGGAATTTCAATTCCGCTACAACAATCGTTCCGGCCTTGGCGTGACTGACGGGGAACGGACGGCGAAAGCTCTCAAGGGTATAGAGGGCAAGCGCCTGACGTATCGGCCGACTAACTAAGATCAGTAGCAAGCGACACGCCGAAAAGCGTTTCCGCGCATGGCGAAAACGATTCGACTTTAGGTAGAGACTCGGCCCATCATTGAAACGTGCGACCGTTCGGAAGCGAAAGGTGGTTCCTGCGCCAATGCGAGTGGCCCCGCACAGCCCGTGCCTTTACGACCAGATGCGAAAGCTGGCGCTCATACCGCCGGGGGAGTTCGCGGACCCCACAGAGTGATTCTGAGAGGTGGGTAAAGGAAACCACGCGGGGCCATTTGCGGCGGTTCTAGAACGCCAATGATGGGCCGATGCGCCCATGAACGACGGCTTATTCGTTCGATGGGAGCTTCACCGCAGACCTTTTGGGTTAGCGGCGCGCTGCTACCCGGAGGACCCGAGATGCGAAAGCAACTCATCATCCGGTGTTCAATCAAAGTGGACTTAGCCGCGTGCCTTAGGGCTATTGCGGTCTTTGTTTATCTTTTGAGCTGAACGAGAGCGGGAGCCGACTTCGGTTGGCTCCCGCTTTTTCCCAACCTTCATTTCCTCGCGCGGCTTAGGCTTCATCCGCACGAGAGCGCCCATAAGCGCTTTTGTACCGCTGAGATGATCTTTGGATTTTGCCATGCCACCAATCTTAGGAAAAGACGGTTTCAATGTAAGCGAGATGTCAAATTCCCAAAAGGAGTTTCATTTGGCATTTGGCCAAGCCATGGGGCAATGGTCCTTAATAGAAGAACGTCTGAGCTACTGGTTTCAGGACTCGACTGGTCTTCCGTACGAAATGGCGCGCTCTATATTTTTCTCACCACGCGTATTTCAATCCAGAACAGACATTTTAGAGGCCGCTCTGGAACACCCATATCGCCTATGCGAATGCTCAGTTCGATTCGCGAGGGGAGCCATTAAAAAATCACTTCAATTTAATAGCTTCCGCAACTCCTTGGCGCACGGCGAGCAAACCTTTGATGCCAGATCGAACTCCCCGACGTTTAAACAGACCATCCTGATTTCAGGCAGAAAACATCCTGAACTAGCAGCAGCAACTGCTGTAACAGTCGCAAAGTTACGAATTGCCTCAGAAAATTTCAGAGAACTAGCGAAGGTCCTCATGGACGCGACAGGATTCGTTAATGGAACGCCTGACGCAGTGCAGCCCGAAGAATGCCTTCGACAAGTGAATGCGATGCCCAATCAGGCAGATTCTCCGAGACACGCCCAGACTGCATAAGAACGAGTACGCCCGCTTCGATCATTTCGGGCGTGACTTCTATTTTTTCCAATTGATCCTGTGCTGTCCCTCACAGTGCACTTACAAACCTGACATTCCGGGCGGCGACCGTCGTAACGCAAATATTCCTAGGAAAATATCCCTTGA
>NZ_MKRN01000209.1 GCF_001896955.1 Nitrobacter sp. 62-13
CCCCTCCCCACCGCGAGCGGGGGGAGGGGAGCAAGCGCGTCAGCTCCTCACAATTCATCCTCGACGAGAACTGTATCACCCCGCCCCGCCCGCTTCGGTATGCAGCCACGCTTCGCCGCAGGCCTTCGCCAGTTCGCGCACGCGCAGGATATAGCTTTGCCGCTCGGTCACCGAGATCACGCCGCGCGCGTCGAGCAGATTGAAGACGTGGCTCGCCTTGATGCATTGATCGTAGGCCGGCAACGCCATCAGATGCGCCCCGCGCTGGCCGGGCTCTTTCGGATCGTCCCGCCAGCCGGCGTCGAGATATTTTTTACAGGCCTCTTCTGCCATCGCGAATTGCTTGAACAGCATGTCGGCATCGGAGTGCTCGAAATTATGCCGCGAATATTCCTGCTCGGCCTGCAGGAAGACATCGCCGTAGCTCACCTTGTCGGCGCCCTCGCGGCCGTTGAAGTTGAGATCGTAGACGCGGTCGACGCCCTGCACGAACATCGCCAGCCGCTCCAGCCCGTAGGTGAGTTCGCCCGCCACCGGCGCGCATTCGACGCCCGCCACCTGCTGGAAATAGGTGAACTGGCTGACTTCCATGCCGTCGCACCAGCACTCCCACCCCAAACCCCACGCTCCCAGCGTCGGACTTTCCCAATCGTCCTCGACGAAGCGAATGTCATGCAGCGCGCTGTCGACGCCGATCGCGGCCAGCGATTTCAGATAGAGATCCTGGATGTCCGGCGGCGACGGCTTGAGGATCACCTGGAACTGATAGTAGTGCTGCAGGCGGTTGGGGTTCTCGCCGTAGCGGCCATCCTTGGGACGGCGCGAGGGCTGCACATAGGCCGCGTTCCAGCGTTTCGGCCCCAGCGCGCGAAGCGTGGTCGCGGGATGGAAGGTGCCGGCCCCCACCTCCATGTCATAGGGCTGCAAAATCACGCAGCCATAGTCCGCCCAGTAGCGTTGCAGGGTCAGGATCAAGCCCTGGAACGAGCGTTCCGGGCGCATATGCGGAGGCAGGGAATCCATCGGTCTTGTCGGAGATTCGGGTGAATGCGCGGCGACCGTATCGGCCGGGGAAACCCAAATCAAGCGATGGCGGAACAGCGGTTATCGGAATGGCCCGACAACCCGGCGAATGGCGGCACACTAACAGCCAGCACCGGTCGGACCGCCGGACTGCGTGCCGGAGTCGAAGGGCATCAGTGCATGCTGTCGATACGAGGTCAGGCGAACGGCAAAGCTGTTCGCGCAGCCGTCTTAGTCGGGCCGGTAAGCACCGGTGCGGGAATCGCGCCGCAGGGTCGGAATATCGCGGCGCGCCGGCTCGGCAAAACGGGCCATCCGCGCCTCCTCGAGCTCCTGATTGATCCGCCTGGCCGTATTGTAGAGCCAGCGGAACGCGACTAGTCCACCGAGGGTAGCTGCAAGTGCAATCAGCGGCGGCATCGGTCGATCCTCTTCCTTCGTTGTCGGACCCCCAACTTCGCTACATTCTCGCTCAACCCGATCGTTCCTGCAATCGCTGTTTCGAGGCCAAATAGCCTGGAATTCGGGCGCGGCCGGGCTCTAAAAGCCGAATTTGGCCCAAATCGCCCGGGTCTCAAGCGCGGAAATCAGGTTATCCGGCATCCCCGCGATTCCATCGAGCGCGGCCACGGTTCCGGCTCCCGGCTTGCGGCCGAACAGCCCCGTCAGGAAACCGCTCGACGGTGCGATCAGCGGCGTCACCACCTTGTCGCCGAACCGCGCCCGCAGCGTCGAACGAAGATCGCCGACCGCGTCCGCAAGGCCGAGCGCAACCGCCCGCTCGCCCGCCCAGTATTCGCCCGTGAACAGGAGATCGTCCGATCCCTTCAGACGCGGCCCGCGGCTTGCCTTGACCAACTCGATGAAGGTGGCATGGATCTCGCGCTGGATCGCTTTCAGGCGCGCCACGTCGTCGGGATTTTCGGGCAGGAACGGATCGAGCGTCGCCTTGTGTTCGCCCGACGTATAGAGCCTGCGCTCGACGCCGATCTTCTTGATCAACTCGGTAAAGCCGAAGCTGCTGCCGACCACGCCGATCGAACCCAGGATCGAGGACGGATCGCAGAAAATCTCGTCGCCCGCGCAGGCGATCATGTAGCCGCCCGAGGCTGCGACATCCTCGACGAACATCAGCACCGGAAGCTTTTTCTCCTCTGCGAGCTGTCGGATGCGCAGATAAATCTGGCGCGACTGCACCGGCGAGCCCCCGGGTGAATTGATCACCAGCGCCACCGCTTTGGCGTTGTTCACCGCGAACGCCCGCTCCAGCGTCTTGGCGACGCCCCCAAGCGTCATGCCCGGCCTGAGCGGCGTGACGGCGCCGATCACGCCGGACAATCGCACGACCGGTACCACCGTCGTCCCGGGACGCCATCGCGTGGGAACCAGTTTCATCAGCATTGCTCTCATGCCGTCTCCTTGCGCTCCGGCGGTCCTGCATCATGCAACCGCCGGAAGTTACACAAGGATGTATGCAGCTGAGATGATTATCGGTAGCCTTCTCAAAGCCTTTTACCTCACATCCGCTTCAAACGGCCGCACAGGAGTGCGAGCGCCGCGCATGGCGGCTCATCTGCCGTCACATCGCAAGAACCTGCGCGCCGGACAGAATCTCGTGGCTCTCTTTGCTCGGCAGGCCGGTCTCGTCGGCCAGCATCAGAGCCGGACAAAGCCGGAGCGGCGCGCGGCTCCCCTTGACGGCACGAACCAGGATGCGGATCGCAGGCTTGCCGGCATCCGGATGCACCGGCCGGATCGCGACGCCGCCGAAGCCGCGACCGAGCGCGGCCAGCACCTCGGCCAGACCGTCGCTGCGCCAGATCAGGCTGAGCACGCCGCCGGATCTCAGCGCGCGTCGCGCCGCATGGACCCACCTGTCGAGCGCGGCAGGCTCCGCGACATGGGCCGCGCGACGGTTCTCGTCCGGCGACGGCCGGTGCCGCTCCGAATCGTTGAACGGAGGATTCATCAACACCACGTCGGCGCTGTCGGGACCGAGACCGGCGTCCGCGAAAGCCGCCGCCCCGGCTGTGATATCGAGGATGCAGACCCGCGCCGCGATCCCGTTGAGAACCGCGTTGCGGCGCGCCAGATCGGCGAGGATGTCGTCGCGCTCGACCAGCGTCAGATCGATGCCGGCAAGACGCGTCGCCACCGCGAGCCCAGCTGCGCCGACGCCCGCTCCGAAATCAACGATACGATCGCCGCTTTTGCCCGGCGTCGCGGCGGCCAGCAGCATCGCGTCGTGGCCGGCGCGATGGCCGGACAAAGGCTGGTATAGCTGCAGCCGCCCGCCGAGAAATGCGTCCGCGCCCACGGCAGGTCGAGCACCGGTCATCGGCCGGAGTCGTCGGGTCGCAATTCGTGGCCCAGCCCGGCTTCGATAAGAAGCTGGCGTGCCTCGGCATTGTCTTCATCATGCACCAAGATGCGGCGCGGCAGGACGCCGAGCGACCCCTCGATCACGCTCATGTTCTGGTCCAACACCAAATAATGGAGGTCGGCGCCATCCAGCAGCGCGCCGATCGCCGACACCAGCACGACGTCATTGGTTCGGACCAATTCGCGCAATCTCGCATTCTCCCGCGCTTTGCGCAGCTTCACGGCCCTGTGGCCCATGTCAACCGCGACATGTCAACAACTACCTGCGCTTGCCGCGCCAATCGGCACTTTCTATTGTAGCCGCCGCAAATGGCGCGGATAACGTAAAAGTCGGAGATCCTCAGCTTGGCGGTCATTGTCCCATTCGAAAGCCACTCGACCGGCTCCGTCGACCAGCTCGTCGAACTCGTCGCCGCCGACATGGACCGCGTCAACGCCACCATCCTGTCGCGGACCGGATCGGAAGTCACGATGATCCCGGAGGTCGCGAACCACCTGATCTCGTCCGGCGGCAAGCGGCTGCGTCCGATGCTGACGCTGGCGATGGCCCACCTCGCCGGCTATTCCGGCGAGGGTCACGTCAAGCTCGCGGCTTCGGTGGAATTCATGCACACCGCGACCCTGCTGCACGACGACGTGGTCGACGAGAGCGAACTGCGCCGCGGCAAGCTGTCCGCGCGCATGGTGTGGGGCAACGAGGCCAGCGTTCTGGTCGGCGACTTCCTGCTCGGGCAGGCGTTTCGCATGATGGTCGAAGTCGGCTCGCTGCGCGCGCTCGACATCCTGTCGTCGGCTGCCGCCACGATCGCGGAAGGCGAGGTCATGCAGCTCGCGGCGGCGAAGAACACCGCCACCACCGAGGACGAATACCTCGCGGTCATCCGCGGCAAGACCGCCGAACTGTTCGCCGCCGCCTGCGAAGTCGGCCCGGTGCTCGGCGAGCGTCCGAAAGCGGAAGAAACGGCGGCGGCCAGCTTCGGCATGAACCTCGGGATCGCTTTCCAGCTCGTCGACGACGTGCTCGACTACGGCGGCAAGTCGGCAAAGCTCGGCAAGAACGTCGGCGACGATTTCCGCGAAGGCAAGATCACGCTGCCGGTGGTGCTGGCGTTCCGCCGCGGCAACGATATCGAACGGGAATTCTGGGTGCGGGCGCTCGAGGAAGGCGAGATCGGCGACAACGACCTCAATCACGCCATCGGGCTGATGACCAAGCATCGCGCATTGGAGGACACCCTCAACCGCGCCCAGCACTACGGCGCGATGGCGGTCGATGCGCTGGCGCTGTTTCCGCCGTCGCCGATGAAGAGTGCGCTGGAGCAGGTCGTGGCGTTCTGCCTGGCGCGGTCGCACTGAAAGTTCGGTGGATTCATCTTCGTCATTCCGGGGCGATGCGGAGCATCGAACGCGGAATCTAGCCAAATTCGATTTTATCATGTCTCCGGATTCCGGGTTCGCGCTCTCGGCACGCCCCGGAACGACGTGGAAGGCTTTGAGGCGCCTAGCTCAGCGTCCCCGCATGAACCCACCATGACGGATGATCGCGCTGGATCGTCTGCGCAGCGCGGCACGCGTCGGCCTCATCACCGAAGATCGCAAAGCACGTCGCGCCGGAGCCTGACATCCGTGACAGCCGCGCGCCGGTGGCCCGTAATCTCGCGAGCACCTCGCCGATCACCGGCTGAATGCGGATCGCGGGCGCTTCGAGATCGTTGGAGCCGCCGGACAGCATCGCGAGCCAGTCGTCCATCGGCGCGCCAGCCTTAGGCCATGCGATCGCCTCGATCACGTCGGAGACGCCGGCGTGCAGTTCGCCCTTTCGAAGGCCAAGCGCGGCGAAGACATCCTTCGTGGCAACGGGAACGCGCGGATTGACCAGCACGGCCGGCATCGTCGGCAAACCCAAGGGCTGCAAGGCTTCGCCGACGCCCGTCATCACGCAGGCTTCCGAGCGAACGCAAACCGGCACGTCCGCGCCGGTCAGCCGCGCCGTCTCCATCAATCCCGGATCGCTGAGCGCAATGCCGTTGACGCCCGCGAGCAGCCGCAACGCCGCAGCCGCATCCGCCGAGCCGCCGCCGATGCCGGCCGCGACCGGCAAATGCTTGTCCAGCGCGAAAGCGCCCGTCTTCAGATTTGCGACCCGCTCACCGAACAACCGCGCCGCCTTGAGCACGAGATTGTCCGCAACCTCGCCGCACTCCTGCGCGCGCGGCCCGCTGGCGACAAGCGACAGGTCCGCATCCGGCGTCAGGGTGAGGCGGTCGGCGCAATCGGCGAATGCGACCACGCTTTCGAGATCGTGAAAACCATCGACGCGCCGCCCCAGGACCCGCAGGGTCAGGTTGACTTTGGCGCGCGCGGCTTCGCTCAGCGCCGGTGCGGTCGATGTCATGCTGGTGGCGTCGGTGACGATCATGGCGGATGTCAAATCCAAAATCGCGCGCGAATCAAATGATTTTTCGCCCGCTCAGCCGCCCTTGCCGTCCTCCTTCTTTTTGTCCGCCGACGCCGCGGACGGCGTGTCGTCCGCCGGCAGGCCATCCTTGATCTTGGCTTCGATCTTCGGCAGATCGTCCGGCTCCGGCTTCAGGTCGCGCGCGTGCGCCCACTGGAATTTCGCCTCCAGCGTCCGGCCGACGCGCCAGTAAGCGTCGCCGAGGTGATCGTTCACCGTCGGGTCCTCGGGCTTGAGGTTGATCGCGCGCTCGAGCGTCTTGACCGCCTCCTCATAATTGCCGATGCGGTAATAGGCCCAGCCGAGGCTGTCGACGATATAGCCGTCATCCGGCCGCTGGTCGACGGCGCGCTTGATCATCTTCATGGCTTCGTCGAGATTGGTGCCGCGGTCGATCCAGGAATAGCCGAGATAGTTCAGAACATGCGGCTGCTCCGGCTGAATTTCGAGCGCCTTCTTCATGTCGACTTCGGCCTTGTCCCAGTTCTTCGACCGCTCCTCGCAGATGCCGCGGAAATAGTAATAGACCCAGTTCGGCTTGTCCTTCGCCTCGGCAATCACGTCGATGCCCTTGCTGTAGGTCGTCGCGCAATCGGCGAACTTCTTGCGGCCGCGCTCGACATTGCCGAGCGCCATGATGGCCTCCAGATCCTTCGGATCCTGCTCAATGACATCCTTGAGAATCTTGATCGCTTCGTCGCTGCGATCGACGGCATCGAGGTTGGTCGCAAGTTGAATCTGCGCGTTGCGCTTCAACGGCGAATCCGCTGGCACGCGCTGATAGACGCCGATCGCCATCTCCGGCTTCTTCACCGATTCATAGAGATCGGCGAGCGACAACAGCGCCATCGGATGATTGGGCGCGAGATAAAGCGCGAGTTGCAGATAGACCAGCGCCAGATCCTCGCCGCCGCGCCGGGTCAGAGACGCGCCGATGCCGTAAAGCGCTTCGGCGGCGCCGGTTTGCGGCGAACTGACGAGCTGCGGCAGCTTCTTGCCGGCCTTGGTCTCCTTGATGCCTTCCAGGATCAGCGGATGCCGCGGCAGTTTCTTGTCGAACGACTCATACACGGCGAGCGCCGCCGCATCGTCCTTGTTGCGCGACAGCCACCGCGCATAGGCGTCGGCCACGCGGAGCGCTGAATCATCGAGCTTGTAGGCGCGCTCGAGACGAACGCCGGCTTCCTTTTCCCGGCCGGCAAGATCGAGCAGCATCCCCGAATGCAGATCCTTGAAGATCGGGTACCATTCCGGACCGGTCAGCGAGTCGATATTGGCAATGGCCTGCTTGGTGTCGCCGGCACCATAGTCGGCCCAACCCGACAGCAGCGTCGCCACCAGATCGGTGATCGGCCCGCGAATCGACTGGTTGATGTTTTTCCGGGCCGCAGTGTACTTCTTCAACTTGAGATTATGAACGCCGATGACGAGCCGGGCGACGCGATTGGATTTGTCGACGGTGAGAATGCGGTCGGCCAGCTTCACGGCCGCATCGATGTCGCCCTCGGCCAGCGACGAGATGAACGCACGATCAAGAAGCTCGTTGTTTTTCGGATCGGTGCGCAATGCCGTGCGATAGAACGCCGCAGCGGATTTGGCATCGCGTTCCACGCTGGCATGGCGCGCGGCGAGATAGCTGCCCGCCTTGGTCATGGTGCGCAAATCTCGCGCACTGGGAAACTGCGCGGTATCGGTCGGATGGTCGGGCGTCTGCGCGGCCAGCGGGTTTGGCAGCGCGAACGAGGCCGCGGCGGCAATGGTGATCGCCAAGCGATTGAAACGAATGGACAACATCGGGATTCGCTCAGCTCCAGGTTTCACAGGACACTTGGCGCGGCTTGGATGCGGGCGCGCCGCCGGCTCATATCGCAACGCCCGTTTCTAACATTCGCATCAGCTTTGCGCGAGTGTCTTTGCGATCGCTGGAATCAAGGATGGCTTAACGGCGAGCGGGCGTTCACGGAATCGTGGTCACATCGCCTCGTAGTTGGGACCGCCGCCCCCCTCGGGCGGAACCCAGGTGATGTTGCCGTTGGGGTCCTTCACGTCACAGGTTTTGCAATGGACGCAATTCTGGGCGTTGATCTGAAAGCGCGGACCGGTGTCCTCTTCGACCCATTCATAGACGCCGGCTGGACAGTAGCGGCTCGAAGGCCCGGCATAGACGTCGTGTTCCGAGGTCTTTTGCAGGGCCATGTCCCCGACCTTCAGATGAACCGGCTGATCCTCCTCATGATTGGTGTTGGACAGGAACACCGAGGACAACCTGTCGAAGGTCAGCTTGCCGTCCGGCCTCGGATAAGCGATCGGCGCGTGGGTCTTTGCCGGATCGAGCGTCCTGCGGTCCGGCTTGCCATGCGACAACGTTCCGAACAGCGAGAAGCCGAACAGGGTGTTGGTCCACATATCGAGCCCGCCGAGCGCCACGCCGGCGACAGTGCCGAACTTCGACCACAGCGGCTTGACGTTGCGGACCTTGAGCAGATCCCTGCCGACCGCGGATTCGCGCCAGGCGTTCTCGTAACCGGCGACCTCGTCGTTGGCGCGGCCCGCCTCGAGCGCCGCAGCGACATGCTCGGCCGCCAGCATGCCGCTGCCCATCGCATTGTGGACGCCCTTGATGCGCGGAACGTTGACGAAACCGGCCGCGCAGCCGATCAGCGCGCCGCCAGGAAATGTCAGTCGCGGCACCGACTGGTAGCCGCCCTCGGTGATGGCGCGCGCGCCATAGGCGAGCCGCTTGCCGCCCTCGAAGAGGCCACGGATCGCGGGATGCGTCTTGAACCGCTGGAATTCCTCGAACGGCGACAGGTACGGATCGTCGTAATTCAGGTGCACGACGAAGCCGACCGCGACGCGATCATCGTCGTAGTGATAGAGGAACGAGCCGCCGCCGGTGGAATTGCCGAGCGGCCAGCCGAACGAGTGCTGGATCAGCCCGTTCCTGTGCCTGGCGGGATCGACCTGCCAGACTTCCTTGAGACCGATGCCGAATTTCGGCGGCTGGCTGGCCTTGTCGAGCCCAAATCCGGCGATCAACTGCCGGGACAGGCTGCCGCGGGCGCCTTCCGCAAACAACGTGTATTTGCCGCACAGCTCCATGCCGCGCACGTAAGAGCTCTTGTGCGAGCCGTCGCGCGCGACGCCCATGTCGCCGGTCGCGATACCACGGACCGCGCCGCTGTCGTCGTAAAGCACGTCCGTCGCCGCGAAGCCGGGATAGATTTCGACGCCGAGCGCCTCCGCCTTCTGCGCGAGCCAGCGGCAGAGGTTGCCCAGCGAACCGATGTAGCAATGATGATTGTTCATCAGCGGTGGCATCAGGAAACCGGGCAGCCGGATCGCGCTGCGTGGCGTCATCCAGAAAAACCGGTCGTCCTTGACCCGCGTCTTCAGCGGGCAGTCGGCGTCGCCGCGCCAGTCCGGCACCAAAGCGTCGAGCCCGGCCGGATCGATCACCGCGCCGGACAGGATATGCGCGCCGACTTCGGATCCCTTTTCGACCACGACGATGCTGAGATCGGCATTGAGCTGCTTGAGCCGGATCGCAGCCGACAGGCCCGAGGGTCCCGCGCCGACGATAACGACGTCGAAATCCATGGATTCACGGGGCGGCAATTCGGTACTGCTCATGGTCTGCTTCCGCAACCGGCGCTCTCTGCGTCTGCCGTGCATCCAGGGCCTGATTTGCTTCAGGGCTTGAATGCTTCAAGCCTTGTTGTTTCCGATTTTTTGCCTGAGAACAACCATGGAAAGCTCCTCCGGCTTTCGGCGCAGAGCCCCGCCAAGGTTGTTTGCTGCAAAATCGTGGATGCCATCATGAGTTCCGATCACGCACCCACCGTCAGAGACCTCATCGCCTTTTATCTCGAGGCCGGGGTGGATTGTGCGCTTGAGGAGGAACCTGTCGATCGCCTGTCCGCCTGCGATGGCCCGATCGTTCCGCTAGCCGAAGCGAGCCCCGCGCCGGCACGGCAACCGCACGACCGCCCGGCCGCGGCCGCCCCTCGCGCCGGGATTGCACCGCCGCCCGAGATTGCCATCGAATCCGCGCGCGAGGCCGCCCGTACCGCTCCCTCACTCGAGACGCTGCGGACATTGCTCGACAGCTTCGAGGGCTGCGCGTTGAAATTCACCGCGTCGCGGCTGGTGTTCGCCGACGGCAACCCGCAGGCGCGGCTGATGTTCGTCGGCGAGGCGCCGGGGCGCGACGAGGATATCGAGGGACTGCCGTTCGTCGGCCGTTCAGGCCAGCTCCTCAACCGGATGATCGCGGCGATCGGCCTCAAGCGCAGCGACGTCTACATCGCCAACGTCATTCCGTGGCGGCCGCCCGGCAACCGGACCCCGACGCCGCAGGAAACCCAGATCTGCCTGCCGTTCATACGGCGCCAGATCGAACTCGTGAATCCCGACGTTCTGGTCACGCTCGGCAATCCCTCGACACAGACGCTGCTGCAGACCCGCGAGGGAATCATGAAGACCCGCGGCAAATGGTTCGACTACGACACCGGCGCGCGGACGATCCGCGCCATGGCGACGTTCCATCCGGCGTACCTTCTGCGCTCGCCGTCCTACAAGCGCATGGCGTGGCTCGACCTGCGCGCGATCGCCAGGGCGCTGGGAGATAAGGCGCTGGAAGAGACGGCCTCATAGCTTTGTCATTGCGCTTTCGGCCGGACGATGGCCCAGCCGATCCGCAACGAGGGAAGCCGGCCGTTGACGAGGCGATCGAACGCCCGCGGAATTTCCGGAACGAGGCCGGGAAAACGCTGCGCAATGGCATCGGGCGGCGTGCCCGCGGTGTCGGACGCGCGCCAGACCACGACGCCGCCGAGCTCGTTGAACGTCTCCAGAGTGATCCAGGGCGTGCGCTCGGGAGTTGCATCAAGCAGGAGATGCGGCCGCGAGGGACCGAGCGCAACCAATGCCGCGAGTTGCGGATCGCCCGCGACCGCCTGCAGCGGACGGCTGGTGCGGCGCTGGAAATTCTCGCCGAAGAAACGACTGATCGCCGACGCAGGAATAGACGTCGCAACCTCGGTGCTCGCGAACCACGGTTGAACAACGATCGTCGCGATCACCGCAAGCGCCGGAGCCACCACGGCGGCGAGCCAAGCCGCGCGCAGCACACGCAACCGGCGCAGATGAATCACCTCGCCGGACAGCAGAACGACCGCAAGACCCGACATCAACAGCGCAATCGCCGCGCCCCCGACCACGTGATCGACCCCGAACAACGCCGCAACGAAACTTCCGCCGAGCGCCGGCGCGAGGGCGAAGACGTAGACGAAATTCTGCGCCAACGGATCGACCGGCGGCCGGGCGATCACCGGCGCGTCTTCAGGCTTCCAATTGACGGATTTGGAATTGAGGACGGCCAGCAGAACGAGGCCTGCCATCGCGACCACGAGAGAAAAAAGCAGTTCGCCCCAGCGCAACAACCGCAGGTGCAGCTCAAAAAAGTCAGGCCAAGGTGGCGCACCGAGCGCGTCTGCGCGCACCAGCCAGATCAGGTAAGGCAGCGCAAGCACCGCGATCACCAGCAGCGCGAACAGCGGCTCCACCGAGCCCAGGGCGTTTCGGCCGCGCTCCGTCGCCAGCGCGAACACGACGAGCGCCAGCAACAACCCGACCGCGGCCGGCGTGGTCAGCAACAGCAGGCCGGCTTCGATCGACAGCGCGAACCACGCATTGCGGCGGCCCTGCCCGAGGATCTGCCAGGAATGCAGCAACAGCAGCGCCCACAGCGGGCAGGCGAGCACCAGCGGGCCGAATGTCAGGCCCGGCGCCCCGAAGGCTGTGGCCGTCATGGTCAGAAGGACGGCAAGAACCGCGTGCTGGCTGCCGACGATGGTCCCGGCCAGTTCGTACAGAACCCGGAACGCAACGACGAAGCAGAGTTGCGACAGCACGTAGACGCCGAACATGTGGTTGCCGGCGGCGCGATAGGCGATGTCGCCGAGCCAGAACGCCAGCGGCGGCCCGAGATCCGTTCCGACCTGATATTCGCGGCCGAACGCGAGAGCCGTCGCGAGATCACCGGGCGGTCCCCGATACAGCAGCAGCGGTACCGTGAGCCACATCGCCGCCTGCAGCAGCACCACGATCCAGAACACCAGCAGCGGCCGGGCCCTGATCAGTTCGACAACCAGCGAGGTGAAGCGCATGAAGGGCCTGGTGGCGGCGGGTCTTGCAAAGTTCTAGAGCATTTTCGCCTCTGATTGAATCAGAAGCCAAGCTCTCGACGCCTGCGAGTGATAAAGCGGGTGAGCCGGCCAGGCAACCGGCCCGACAAATCGGATCGCCTCAGATCGCCGCCTCGATCGACATACCGGCCGATGTCTCGCTGGCGGGGGCGCTTTCCCCGATCGGTGCCGCGCGGTGGCGTTCGCGCGCCGCCACGACCGGCGCGAAGAAGCTGCGATGATGCGGGCTCGGCCCGAGACGGCCGAGCGCATCGAGATGCTCGGGCACCGCATAGCCCTTGTGAGATTCAAAGCCGTAGCCCGGGCAGTCCTGCGCCAGCTTGCACATCAGCCGGTCGCGCGTGACCTTGGCGACGATCGAGGCGGCCGCGATCGACAGCACAAGGCCGTCGCCGCCGATCACGGGCTCGCACCCGCAAGTGATCTCGAGCCGGTCGCGGCCGTCGACGAACACATGCTGCGGCATGTCCGGTAGCGCATGGACCGCACGCGCCAGCGCCCACAGCGACGCGCGCAGGATATTGTCGCGGTCGATCCGCGCGCTCGACGCGGAGACCACCGCGAAAGACGCGGTTGCGGTGATCTCCTCGAACAACTCCTCCCGCCGCGCCGCCGTGAGGCGCTTGGAATCGTCGATGCCCTTCGGGATTCGCTTCGGATCGAGCACCACCGCAGCGGCGCCCCCCGGTCCCGCCAGCGGCCCGCGGCCGACCTCGTCGCAACCCGCGACCGGCCACACGCCGCGCTTGATGAGCGCACGCTCGCGCCGAAAGCTCGGCTGCGCGACAGCGGGCGGTTTCCCCGGCTTGTCCCTGGACGGATCCCGAATCATACGTGGATGGTGCGGACAGGATGCCCGCAACACAATCCCGAAATGCATTTATGCCCGCTGTCCCGTATCGCGGTTCCCACTGCCCGCGGTCCGTCGCCACGGCGGAGTCCGGCTCAGAACAGGCTCAACTGTTGTCCGCTGCGGGCGGGCTTGGCAAAATGGTCCGTCGTCAGTTTTGAGCGCTTCTTGTTGAGACCAAGTTTTTCGCAAGCGATCTCGAAGCGACGGCCGATCATCCACGCCATCGGCCCGGCGCCCTTCATCCGCGCGCCCCATTGCGAATCGTAGTCCCGGCCGTTGCGCATGTCCCGGATCAGCGTGAAGACATGGCGGTAGCGATCGGGATAGTTCGCCATCAGCCATTCGCGAAACAAATCGCGTACTTCCAGCGGCAGGCGCAGCAGCACATAGTTCGCCTCCCTGACGCCGGCATGGGCCGCGGCATCGAGAATCCGCTCGATCTCGCAGTCGTTCAGCGCCGGAATCACGGGGGCCACCATCACAGTTGTCGGAATCCCGGCTTCCGACAGCATTCGCAGCGCCTCCAGCCGCCTATGGGGCGCCGATGCGCGCGGCTCCATGGTGCGGCCCAGCCTGGGATCGAGCGAGGTTACCGAAATCGCGACCTTTGCGAGGTTGCGCTTCGCCATGCGCGACAGGATGTCGATGTCGCGCGTCACCAGCGCCGATTTCGTCACGATGCCGACCGGATGCGCGGCGCGTTCCAGCACTTCGAGAATGCCGCGCATGATCTTCCGGTCGCGTTCGATCGGCTGATAGGGATCGGTATTGGTCCCGATCGCGATCATCTTCGGCTCGTAGCCGTCCGCAGCCAGTTCCTTCTCCAGCAAGGCCGGGGCGTCCGGCTTCGCATACAGCTTCGATTCGAAATCCAGCCCCGGCGACAGGCCGAGATAGGCGTGGGTCGGCCGTGCAAAACAATAGACGCAACCGTGCTCGCAGCCCCGGTACGGATTGATCGAGCGGTCGAAGCTGATGTCGGGCGAGTCGTTGCGGGTGATGACTTTTCGCGCGGTGTCGGTCGCGACCGTGGTCTTGAACGGCGGCAGTTCGTCGAGACTCTGCCAGCCGTCGTCGAAGGCCGTGCGCGCTTCGACCTCGTATCGGCCGCTGGCATTGGACTGCGCGCCGCGCCCCCTCCTCCGCTCGCGATCGATTGCGACCTCAAGCTCCACGAAGGGAGAAACGGCGTCCGCCGGTCCGGGGGGCAACGTGACCGGCGGATCGAGGATGGAAGCCGATGCTCTGCTCATGACGAGACTATAGCACCGGATCAGAACAAATCAAGAACAAGCCCCGGCGATCCCCAACCGTTGCACGCCGTCAGGCCGACGCGCCCTTGGCCTTCGGCCGGCGCAGGTGTTCATCGAGCCTCGGCATGATCTCGACGAAATTGCAGGGGCGCGTGCGATAATCGAGTTGGGGCGCAAGGATGCCGTCCCAGCCGTCGCGGCAGGCGCCTGGGGACCCCGGCAGGCAGAAGATGAGGGTCGATCCCGCGGTGCCGGCGGTGGCGCGGCTCTGGATCGTCGAGGTGCCGATCTTGGCATGGCTCAGCATATGGAAGGCGATCGAGAAACCGTCCATCCGTTTCTCGAACAGCGGCTCGACGGCCTCGGGGGTGACGTCACGACCGGTGAATCCGGTCCCGCCGGTGGTGATGACGACATCGATGCCCGCGTCGGCGATCCATTTCTTCACCAAAGCGCGGATCGCCTCGACATCGTCGGTGACGATCTCGCGCGCGCCGAGCTTATGACCGGCGGCCGTCAACCGCTCCGCGAGCGTCGTACCCGACTTGTCATCAGCGAGCGAGCGGGTGTCGGATACGGTCAGCACCGCGATGTTGAGCGGGACGAAGGCTTTTGTCTCGTCGATGGACGGCATGGCGGAGCTCCGTCATGCCCGGCCTTGTGCCGGGCATCCACGTCTTCAACATCTTCTCGATGAACAAAGACGTAGATGGCCGGGACACGCCCGGCCATGACTATCATGGCATGATGACTTCTAACTCACAAACTATCCGCAGCGAAGGTATTGCAGGACTGCACGGTGCCCTGCTGGTAGCCGGTCATGAACCAGCGCTTGCGCTGCGCCGCCGAGCCATGCGTGAAGGAGTCCGGCACCACATGGCCCGTCGCCTGCCGCTGCAGCGTATCGTCACCGATCGCCGTCGCCGTGGTCAGCGCGGCGTCGATATCGCCGGGTTCGAGGAAGCCCGGACGCTTCTTCTCCTCGCGGTTGACCCAGACGCCGGACAGGCAATCCGCCTGCAGCTCGACCTTCACCTGCAGCGCGTTCGCCTCGGCCTTGCTGTCGGCCTGCTGCTGCAACCGCGTCACCTTCGGCAGAATGCCGAGCAGGTTCTGGATGTGGTGGCCGGCCTCGTGCGCAATGATGTAGGCCGCAGTGAACCGGCAGGCACTGCCTGAACAGCCATGGAAGCGCGTTTCCACCTGTTTGAAGAAACTGGTGTCCAGGAATATCTGCTTGTCGGGCGGGCAATAGAACGGGCCCATCGCGGACTGCGCCATGCCGCAGCGGCCGCCGTTGGTGGCGTTGCGGAACAGCACGATGCGCGGTCCCGAATAGCTCTGCCCGCTGGCCCTGAAGATCTCGCTCCAGCGGTCGTCGATTTCGCCGAGCACGCCGGATATCATTTTGCCCATGTCATCGGTCGGCGCGCCGGTCTTGGAAGGGCGGTTGTCGGTCTGATAGCTCGGGGCCGAGCCGCCGCCGGTCAGGATTTCCGCGCCGCCGATCAGGATGCGCGGATCGATGCCGAATGCGTAGCCGACCAGGCCGAGAACCAGAATGGTGCCGATGCCGAGGCCGCCCCGGCCGAAACCACCGCCGCCGCCAAATCCGCCGCCGCCGCCGTCGCGACGATCGTCGATGTTGTCGCTGCGGCGAAAATCGTCATCACGCATGGCGTCGGTCCTCGTTTCGATCGCGACATCACCGCGACCCGGCGACGCCAACGTAGAATTTCCACTTCGTTAATCAATAGCCTGCCCGGCAATAATTGCCTAGTGCGGTTCAGGCCGGGAGGTTCGCCCGACCGATCTATCGGAACATCGAAAACGAGTCCGAACCGCGGCGTTCGCGCATGATCGCGTGGCTGGCTGCGGAAAAATCCGGTGGCGAGCCTTTGCCGATCCTGTTTCTCGTCGCTCCAGTCTGAGCGATGCGCGCGTCAACGATCAGACGGTGTGTTGATAGCGATGACTGCGACAGCAACGCGCACATCGTAAAAAACGATATCGGTTTGCGCGCCGCGTTGCGAAGCTGTGCGCGCCGCGTGGCGAAAACGCGTCTGCAATCAATGAAAGGCATTTGCAATTAAGTCGATTTTTACTTTGGCAGGTCACTGTAGCGCCAGTCGGTTGTTTGGTCCCGCGTCGCCGACAGCGTCGCCTGAGTCAGAGTATGTGAGTCATGGTCGTGTCGCGTCGCGGGGCGTCTGCAAAGACGCCCCGCACCAAATTTGATTCCCCGACTTCGCGTATCATCATTGGCGACTGCGTCGCCGAGATGTCGAAGCTTCCATCCGGATCGGTCGATCTGGTGTTCGCGGATCCGCCCTACAATCTGCAACTCAAGGGCGATCTCAAGCGGCCTGACGAATCCCACGTCGACGCCGTCAATAACGACTGGGACAAGTTCTCGTCGTTCGCGGCCTACGACGATTTCACCCGCGCCTGGCTGCTCGCCTGCCGCCGCATCATGAAGCCATCCGCGACGATCTGGGTGATCGGCTCCTATCACAACATCTTCCGCGTCGGCGCGCTTATGCAGGACCTCGGCTTCTGGATCCTCAACGACATCGTCTGGCGCAAGACCAATCCGATGCCGAACTTCCGCGGCCGCCGCTTCACCAATGCGCATGAAACCATGATCTGGGCGGCACGCGACGAGAACGCCAAGGGCTACACCTTCAATTACGAGGCGCTGAAAGCCGCCAACGAGGATGTGCAGGCGCGCTCGGACTGGTTGATTCCGCTGTGCACCGGCGACGAACGGCTGAAGGGCAAGGACGGCAAGAAAGTGCATCCGACCCAGAAGCCGGAAGGGTTGCTGGCGCGGGTCTTGTTGTCGTCATCCAAGCCGGGCGATCTCGTGATCGATCCGTTCAACGGCACCGGCACCACCGGCGCCGTCGCCAGGCGTCTTGGCCGCAGCTACATCGGTTTCGAGCGCGACCGGACCTATGCCGCCGCAGCCGAGCAACGCATCGCGGCCGTCGAACCGCTGCCGGAAGCAACTCTCGCCCCGTTCATGACCGCGCGTCAGGCGCCGCGCGTGGCGTTCTCCGAGCTGATCGAGCGCGGCATGATCTCGCCCGGCGCGAAACTCGTCGATGCGAAAAAGCGGCACGGCGCGCTGGTGCGCGCCGACGGCGCCATCATGCTGGGCGACAAGGTCGGCTCGATCCACCGCATCGGCGCGGTGGCGCAGGGCGCGGGAGCCTGCAACGGCTGGACCTTCTGGCACATCGAAACCAGCAAGGGTCTCAGACTGATCGACGAGTTGCGCGCTGAAATCCGCAGCCGAATGGCGACCGACTGAGACGGCCCGTCGAATTCGCCTGTCGACGGAAAGCTGTGCAGCCAACGCACAGCGGATCGCGAAACGCGTCGGTTGCATTGATCTGAAAATCCACGCATGAAATGGCCGTCCGCGGGCATCCTCCCTCTCCCGCGCGTTCCAGTTCAAACCAGTCCTCCCCAAGCACGGACAGTGGAGCTTTCGATGATCAAGTTCTATTTCAACGGCGCGCCGAACCCGAACAAGGTCGCGCTGTTTCTGGAAGAAACCGGCCTGCCCTTCGAGCTTGTGCCGGTCGATACCCGCAAGGGCGACCAGTTCAAGCCGGAATTCCTGAAGGTGAATCCGAACGGCAAGGTGCCGGCCATCGAGGACGACGGCGTGTTCGTATTCGACAGCAATGCCATCCTTCTTTATCTCGGCGAAAAGACCGGCAAGTTCATGCCGGCGAACACGCCTGCCAATCGCGCGCAACTGCTGTCGTGGCTGATGTTCATCGCAAGCGGCCTCGGGCCTTATGGCGGCCAGGCCATCCACTTCAAGGATTACGCGCCGAAGGGCATGGACTACGCGATCAACCGCTATCTGTTCGAGGCGCATCGTCATTACAAGGTTCTCGACGATCATCTCGCCAATAACCGCTACATGGTCGGCGACGCCTACACCATCGTCGACATGGCGTTCTGGGGCTGGGCGCGCATGGCGCCTCGCGTGATCGGCGAGAGCGGCGTCGCCAAATATCCGAACTTCAAGCGGCTGCTCGACGAGGTTTCGGCGCGGCCGGCCGCGACCAGGGCGATCGCGCTGAAAGACAAGTTCACCTTCAAGACCGAGAACGACGACGAAGCCAAGAGCTTCCTGTACCGCCATATGACCACCAAGGTGGCCTGATCGTTTTTCATCTCTGGTGACGAGGCCTTTCGGCTCACGCCGGAGGGCCTTTTGCTTGCGCGGGGACGATCGTTCTTGCCTCGCTCTATCACAACAGTGCTAGATTTTTTCGTCCAACCCGTGCGCGATGACCTTGCGCATCAGGTTCGGCAAGGCTTCATCCTTCAGCGTTGCGATCGGCGTCCAGCGCATGCCCTCGGGCGCGCGCGTGCGCGCGGCGGCGGTCGCGGTATAGACTGCCAGTTCCAACGGAAAATGCGTGAAGACATGCATGACCGTGCCGGTCTTGCGCCGCCAGCGCGCGCCGCCGATTGACGGCGCCTGCTTCCGCGCGTCCGCATCCTCCTGCGCGGCGAGCCAGTCCGATGTCGGCACTTCCGTCATGCCGCCGAGCAAGCCTTTCGCCGGCCGCGTGCGGACCAGCAATTCATCGCCGCGCCTCACCACGAAAGCCGCACCGCGCCGCAACTCGCCCGCCTTCTTCTTCGCCTTGCGCGGAAACGTCTCCTGATCGCCGCGCAGCCGGGCCGCGCATTCATCGCTGAACGGGCACAGCGCACAGGCCGGCTTCTTCGGCGTGCAGACGGTAGCGCCGAGATCCATCAGCGCCTGCGCGGAATCGCCTGACCGCGAGGATCCGAGCAGCGTCGCCGCAAGCTCCCGGATGCGCGGCTTCGCCTTCGGCAGCGGCTCCTCCATCGCGAACAGTCGCGACACCACGCGTTCGATGTTGCCGTCGACCGGCATGATGCGGCGGCCGAACGCGATCGCGGCAATCGCCGCCGCCGTGTAGGGGCCGATTCCCGGCAGCACGCGCAAGCCTTCCTCTGTATCGGGGAACGAGCCGCCGTGATCGCGCCGCACCGCCACGGCGCAGGCATGGAGATTGCGCGCGCGCGAGTAATAGCCGAGCCCCGCCCACATCCGTAAGACATCGTCGAGCGACGCGTTCGCCATCGCATCAATGTCCGGCCATCGCGCCAGGAACTTTTCGAAATACGGGCCAACCGCCTTCACCGTGGTCTGCTGCAGCATGATCTCCGACAGCCAGACCCGATAAGGGTCTGCGGCCTCGCCCGGCAGCGCACGCCATGGCAGGCGGCGGCGGTTCCGGTCGTACCAGGCAAGCAGCAACACCGGGCGGTTGCCGTCTCCGTCTCGCATCTTGTGCGCGTTTCGTATCGCCGTTGCCGCCCGTGCCATCGCGCCATTCTCGTCGATGGAAATCAAGTTCTCCACGTCATGCGCGGCCTCGTGCCGGGCATCCACGTCTTTTTCACGTCTTTTTTCGCGAGTTGCCGCAAAAGACGTGGATGGCAGCATAACGTCGAGCGCGCCCCAAACGTCAATCGTGTCCCAAACGAGATAGCGACATGCTATAAAGCGCGGATGTCCAAGCCCGGTCCGATTTCGGCCAAGCCGTTGTCCGCGCTGCTCGGCGATGTCTTCTCCGACGCTTATGCGCGGCAGGGATTTGCAACGCGCGAACTGGTGACGCGCTGGGCGGAGATCGCCGGACCCGAGATTGCCGTGCATTCCGAACCGATGAAAATCCAGTGGCCTCGCCCCGTCGAAGGACAGCCCGAGCGACCGGCGACGCTTGTGCTGCGGGTCGAAGGCCCGGCGGCGCTGGAAATCCAGCACGCCTCCGACGTCATCCTGCAACGGGTGAATCGCTTCCTCGGCTGGAACGCGGTCGGCCGGCTCGCCTTGCGGCAGGCGCCGCTGTCGCGCAAGACCCGGCGAAAGGCCGCCCGACCGCCGGACGAGGCGGAGGTCGCCAGTGTCGCCGGGACGCTGTCATCGATCGAAGACGACGGTCTGCGCGCGGCGCTGGCGCGGCTCGGCGCCTCGATCAAGCGAAATTGACGCGACCATGGATCAGGCTTCCGACAGCGCGCCATTGCCACAATTGTCGTTTCAAGCTAGTGGTCCGATTCAAACATTCGCGTTCCGTTTCAGCAAGCACCTTTGCGAATGTTTGAATCTAAGGACCACTAGCAGCCATAGATTACTAGTGGAGTATAGGATTTGACATTCGCTTCACGCATTCGCGGCGAGGTCGGCAGCGAATGTCAAATCCACTCCACTAGCGAACAAATGTCTTTGCAGGCGCGCTTGCGCCGTTTCGGGAGCAAACCGTTGATCATCACGCGCCGCGCCTTCACCGCCGCTCTCTCGCTGGGCGGACTCGCCGCCTTCGCAGGTCTCTCGCCCTGGCGCCTGATCGGCGAGGCCATGGCCCAGAGCGCCACCGCCGCCGACGTCGCCAAGCCGGTCTCGCTGCCGGACATGGCGCTCGGCCCCAAGACCGCCGCCGTCACCATCACCGAATATGCCTCGATGACCTGCCCGCACTGCGCGCGCTTTGCGGAAAACGTCTTCCCGAAGATCAAGACGGAATACATCGACACCAACAAGGTCCGCTACGTGTTCCGCGAATTCCCCCTCGACATCAAGGCGGCGGCCGGCTCGATGCTGGCCCGCTGCATCGCCAAGGACGACGCGGGAAAATACTTCGCCGTCATCGACACGCTGTTCAAGTCGCAGGATGTATGGACCGGATCGAAGACCACGGAATCGCTCAAGCAGATCGGCAAGCAGGCCGGCCTGAGCGGTCAGGAGGTCGAAACCTGCCTCAAGGATCAGGCCCTGCTCGACAAGATCGCGGCCGACCAGAAGTACGCCAACGAGGTCTTGAAGGTGAATTCGACGCCGACGTTCTTCATCAATGGCGACATGGTGAAGGGCGAGACCTCGTTCGAGGAATTCAAGAAGAAGATCGACCCGCTGTTGAAGGGCTGAGCTGCGCGGCGCAAGGCGCATTCGGCAGAGCGCGCACGAGTTCCACCTAGAGTTTTTCCGCGTCTGATGGATCAGAAGCGGACTCTGTAATTTGATTCGACGCGTTTTCTTCAGGCGAACGATCCACGTCGCTCGAAAACGCTCTAACTGCCGCAAAAGCCTCTGGAAAAGCCTGCTCCCGCGGTTGCCCAGACGCGGCGCTCTCGTCATTGTCGAGCCTCGCGAGGCGCGACTCAGGGCTGCCGGCAATACGACATATGGTATTGTAACTGCGGGCTGATTCGCGTTTTGCCAGCACAGCAGAGTGCCCATGAAACTCACGCGCCTTCGCCTTCACGGATTCAAGTCGTTCGTCGAACCCACCGATTTCGTGATCGAGCCGGGTCTCACCGGCGTGGTCGGACCGAACGGCTGCGGCAAGTCCAACCTGGTCGAAGCGCTGCGCTGGGCGATGGGCGAGACGTCATACAAGTCGCTGCGCGCCGCCGACATGGACGCGGTGATCTTCGCAGGCTCCGGCAACCGCCCGGCGCGCAACCACGCTGAAGTGGTGATGACGATCGACAATGCCGATCGCTCCGCGCCTGCGGCCGTCAACGATTCCGAGACGCTGGAGATTTCACGCCGGATCGAGCGCGAGGCCGGCTCGGTCTATCGCATCAACGGCCGCGACGTTCGCGCCCGCGACGTGCAGATCCTGTTCGCCGACGCCGCCACCGGCGCGCGCTCGCCGGCGCTGGTCCACCAGGGCAAGATCGGCGAGATCATCCAGGCCAAGCCCGAGCAGCGCCGCCGTGTCCTGGAGGACGCCGCCGGCGTCGCCGGCCTGCATGCGCGACGCCACGAGGCTGAATTGCGGCTGAAGGCCGCCGAAACCAATCTCACCCGCGTCGAGGACGTGATCGGCCAGCTCTCCGGCCAGATGGACGGCCTCAAGAAGCAGGCGCGGCAGGCGATCCGCTATCGCGACGTCGCGGCGAAGGTGCGCAAGGCCGAGGCGATGCTGTTCCACCTGCGCTGGCTGGACGCCCAGGCGGAGGTGACGGAAGCCGCCAGGGTTCACGATCTGAATGTCCGCGAGCTGGCCGAACGTACCCGCGAGCAAGCCGAAGCCGCCCGCCTCCAGGCGGAACGCGCATCCGAATTGCCGTCGCTGCGCGAGGCGGAAGCCCGCGCCGCCGCCGGACTGCAGCGCCTCACCAGTGCGCGCGAGGCGCTCGACCGCGAGGAGGAGCGCGCGAAGGAGCGCGCCGCCGAGCTCGATCGCCGGCTGACGCAGCTTGCATCCGACATCGAGCGCGAGCAGCGGCAATCCTCCGATGCCGATGACGCCTTGCGGCGGCTCGACGCCGAGGACGCCGAGTTGAAGGAGGAGATCAAGTCGCGCGTCGAGACCCGCAGCGGCGTCGACGAGCGGGCGGCAGAGGCGGAAGCGACGCTTGCCGCGACAGAGGCCACGTTCGCGGAATTGACCCGCGCGCTGGCCGACCTCACTGCCCGGCGCAACCAGCTTGAAACGAACGTGCGGACCCACCGCGACCGTCTCGCGCGCATCGATCAGCAGATCGTGGACGTGCAGCGCGAGACCGAAGCGCTGGCGCGGCAGACCAGCGGTTTCGGCGATCTCGATGCGCTGAGCGCAGCGATCGAAGGCGCGCAGCAGGCGCTTGCGCAATCGGAAAGTCTGAGCCGCGAGCGCGAGACCGAACATGCCGCAGCGCGAGGGCAGCTCGACGCCGCCCGCTCCGGCGTCGAAGCGGCGCGCGGACCGTTGCAGGAGGCCGACAAGCGAGCGCAGCGGCTCGAGACCGAAGCCAAGACCATCGCCAAGATCCTCAACGGCGAAAGCAAGAACCTGTGGCCGCCGATCATCGACGGCATCAGCGTCGACAAGGGCTACGAGAAGGCGATCGGCGCCGTGCTTGGCGACGACCTCGACGCACCGGTGGACCAGTCCGCGCCGATGCGCTGGACCGGTGCGAGCGTGACGGCCGAAGACCCGGCGTTGCCCGAGGGCGTCGAAACTCTTGCCACCCACGTGCACGCGCCGCCCGAACTGGCGCGGCGTCTGGCCCAGATCGGAGTCGTCGCCAAAGAGCGCGGCGCGGAATTGGTCGCACATCTCAAGACCGGCCAGCGGCTGGTATCGCTGGAAGGCGACGTCTGGCGCTGGGACGGCTTCGTGACCGCGGCCCACGCCCCGACCGGCGCGGCGCGCCGCCTCGCCGAGCGCGCGCGTCTTGCCGATATCGAGAGCGAGATCGAGCGCGCGCGCGCGGAAGTGGCCGAGCGGCGGCAGGCGCTGGAGGCGGCCCAGCAGGCGGTCGCCGCCGCCGGTCAGGCCGTCACCGCAGCCGCCTCGGCCGAGAGCGAGGCGCGCAACGCCTGGCGCACGGCGCAGCGCGAGGCCGACGCCGCGCGCGAACGTCATGCCAGCGCCGAGCGCGAGATCAACCGCCACGCGGCGCGCCGCTCCGCGCTGGCCGAAGCCCACAACCGCCTGACCAGCGACCGCACGGAAGTCGCCGCCGCCCATGAAGCCGCGACCGCCGCGCTTGGCGAGTTGCCGCCGAGCCTCGACACCGAAACGAAGCTCGGCGAGGTGCGGACCGAGATCGATGGCCATCGCCGGCTTGCGGCGCAGGTGCGCGCGGAAGCGCAGGCGCTGGCGCGCGAAGCCGAGCTTGCGGACCGCCGCCTGCAGGCGATATCGGCCGAACGTAACGAATGGCAGACCCGCAAGCAGAGTGCGGCCTCGCAGATCGCGACCATCGAAGCGCGCGTCACCGAGGTGAAGGCGGAGCACGCCGAGCTCGACAACGCGCCGGCGCTGTTCGCGGAAAAGCGCAGCGCCGTCATCAGCGAGATCGAGCACGCCGAGAAGGATCGGCGCGACGCAGCCGATGCGCTCGCCGCCGCCGAAACCGCGATGGCGGAAACCGATCGCGCCGCGAGAATCTCGCTGGAGGCGCTGTCGAGCGCGCGCGAAGCCGCCGCCCGCGCCGAGGAACGCATGGACGGCAGCAAGCGTCGTCTGGAGGATACCGAACGGGAAATCCGCGACATGCTCGAGGTCGAGCCCGGCGCGGTGGCGTCGCTGGCCGAGGTGCAGGACGGCGTCGACCTGCCGCCGCTGCCGGAGATCGAGGCGGAGCTGGAAAAGCTGCGCCGCGACCGCGATCGCCTCGGCGCCGTCAACCTGCGCGCCGAGGAGGAGCTGCGCGAGGTCGAAACCCAGCACACCTCGCTCGCCACCGAGCGCGACGACCTCGTCGAAGCGATCAAGAAGCTGCGCACCGGCATCCAGAGCCTCAACCGCGAGGCGCGCGAGCGGCTTCTGACCTCGTTCGAAACCGTCAACACCCATTTCAAGCGGCTGTTCACCGAGCTGTTCGGCGGCGGCGAGGCGGCGCTTCACCTGATCGAGAGCGACGATCCGCTGGAAGCCGGCCTTGAGATCATCGCCAAGCCGCCGGGCAAGAAACCGCAGACGCTGTCGCTGCTCTCGGGCGGCGAACAGGCACTGACGGCGCTGGCGCTGATCTTCGCGGTGTTCCTCACCAACCCCTCGCCGATCTGCGTGCTGGACGAAGTCGACGCACCGCTCGACGACCACAACGTCGAACGCTTCTGCAACCTCCTGCACGAGATGACATCGTCCACCGAGACGCGCTTCATCATCATCACGCACAATCCGATCACCATGGCGCGGATGAACCGGCTGTTCGGCGTGACCATGGCCGAGCGCGGCGTCTCGCAACTGGTGTCGGTCGACCTTGAAAACGCGGTGAAGATTCTCGACCAGAACGTGGCGTGACGTCAGATTCTCCACGCACAGACGCGCAGTTATTTTCTCGTCATGGCCGGGCTTGTCCCGGCCATCCACGTCTTGACTTGTGGCCATCACCCTTGAAATGAAGACGTGGATGCCCGGCACAAGGCCGGGCATGACGTGTTTATTTTATCGCATCCGGCATCCACCCAACATGACCCCGCCTGCCCTTCCCGCCGCGCTGCGCGCCGCGCTCGACCAAAAGGCGCAGGGCCTTTCCCGCAGCGACGCTGCGGTTCGCGCCGCGGCGATCTCGCAAACTTATCGCAGCGGCGGCGGCTCGAATGCGATCCGGAACGAGCCCGATGCACTCGCCTACGCGCTGGCGCGGATGCCGGCAACCTATGCGGCCGTCGTCGCCTGCTTCAACGCGCTCCGCGAGATCCGTCCGCAATTCACGCCGGTCAGCCTGCTCGATCTCGGCTCAGGGCCGGGCACCGCGACATGGGCGGCGGCGCAGGCGTTCGAATCCCTCGACGCGTTCTCGGCGATCGACGCCAATCCCGCGCTGCGGTCGCTTGCACTCGATCTTGCCGCCGATGAGTCGCGGCTGCGCCGTCTCGACTATATGCAAAGCGATGCGTTGACCGGACTCCGCGAGAAGTCCGTGAGCGCCGATCTCGTCGTCGCGAGTTATGTCATCGGCGAAATGAATGCCGAGCGGCAAGCCGCATTCGCCGATCTGACATGGGCGGCAACCAGCGATACGCTGCTGGCCGTCGAACCCGGCACGCCCGCCGGCTACCGACGCATCATCGATCTGCGCCGCCGCTTGATCGGGCAAGGCGCGCATGTCGTCGCGCCCTGTCCGCACGACCGCGAATGTCCGCTCATGGCGTTTACAAGCGAAGCGAGCCCCGCCTCGCCTGAAGACATCGCATCAAAACAGAAAAATACGTCGGACTGGTGCCACTTCGTGCAGCGGCTGCCGCGGTCGCGCGCGCACAAGCAGATCAAGAGCGCGGAGCTTCCTTTCGAGGATGAGAAATTCAGCTACGTCGCGCTGACCCGAACGCCAGCCTTGCAACGTCGGCCGCGGGTGCTGGCGCCGCCACTGGTCACCAAGGCCGGGATGCGGATCAAACTGTGCCAAAGGGACGGGTGCGCCGACGTCGTGACAATTCCCCGTCGCGACAAGGCCGCCTATGCGCGCATGCGCAGGATCAGTTGGGGCGACACCGTCGTCCCGACCGAGCCGTAGCTTCCGAGGCTATGACGGCCGCGTGAAAACGTAAGTCAGCCCGGTGAGCATGATGAGCGCCACCGCCGCCGTGAGCCACGGCCCCGGATGGCTGCCGAACCAGAATCCGGCAAAACCGATCGCCATGCCGCCCAGCGCCATCAGTTTGGCTTTTACCGGGATCGCGCCGCGCTCGCGCCAGCCGCGCAACAACGGACCAAATAGCGGATGCTGCAACAACCAGTTTTCCAGCCGGGGCGAGGAACGCGCGAAACAGGCCGCGGCCAGGATCAGGAACGGCGTCGTCGGCAGCACCGGCAGGAACGCGCCGATAAAACCGAGCGCGACGAACCCGATACCCAGCACCAGAAACACATAGCGCATCATCCGCGGCGTGGCGGCGTGCCGATCGACGGCACCGGCCGTCTCTGCACCGAAAGAGCGTTCGTTCGCGATCATTCCCTCGCCATTCTGATCAGCCACATCAAAATTCCTGCAAATTCATGCTTCCACAGAACAAAGTACGCGACAACTTGAACTTTTCTAAGGATTTTCCACACCAAAGGGTGCCCTTCCCGGCGGTTCCTGCTGTTCGTGCGTAATTTCGTCTACGGTAGCCGCCTTCGCCCGTCTTATTCAGGAGCCTAACCATGTCGTCCGGCTGGATTATTCTCGGCATCGTTGTCGCCATCGCCCTGTTCGCGCTTGTCGCCTATAACCGGTTGGTCGCGCTCAGCCAGCGCGTCGGCCAGGCCTTCGCCGACATCGACGTGCAGCTCAAGCAGCGTCACGATCTGGTTCCGAACCTCGTCGAAACCGTGAAAGGCTATGCCGCGCACGAACGCGGAACGCTGGACGATGTCATCAAGGCGCGCAACGTAGCGATGTCGGCGCAGGGTCCCGCGCAGGTCGGCGCCGCCGAGAACCAGTTGAGCGGCGCGCTTGGTCGCCTGATCGCACTGTCGGAAGCCTATCCCGACCTCAAGGCCAACGCCAACTTCCAGCAGCTCGCCAGCGAACTGTCCGACCTCGAAAACAAGATCGCGGCCAGCCGTCGCTTTTTCAACAACGCGGTCCAGGAATACAACACCGGCATTCAGCAGATGCCGGCGGCGCTGTTCGCCGGGACATTCGGTTTCACCCGCAAGGAGTTCTTCGACCTCGGCGCCAGCCGCGCCACGGTGGAGCAGACGCCGCAGGTGAAGTTCTGATCACGATTCCGCGGAGTTCGGAAGCGATGCTCGTTTATCAGCGTCATTCCGGGGCGTCGCGACGCGACGAACCCGGAATCCAGTGCCGATCGCAAAGCTCTGGATTCCGGGTTCACGCGATCGGCGCGAACGTGAGGCATTCGTCGCCGGGCGTACCCCGGAATGACGACTTCTAGGCGAACACGCCATGGCAGCTTACGGTCTCTACACCCACATCGCATCGAACAAGATCCGTTCGATGTTTTTGCTCGCCGGCCTGTTCGTCCTGATTTACGTGATGGTGTTCTCAGGCGCGCTGATCGCCGAAGTCGTCAAGCGCGGCGCGGACCACGCCGCGGCGTTCTATTTCACCCGGGCCTGGCATGACCTGATCGCCGCGTTTCCATGGGCAACGGCGGGTTCGGCGCTATGGATCGTCATCGCCTATCTCTTCCATCAGTCGATGATCGACGCGGTCACCGGCGGCCGCGATGTCAGCCGCAAGGAACAGCCGCGGCTCTACAACCTTTTGGAAAATCTGTGTATCTCGCGCGGCATCCCGATGCCCAAACTGAAGGTGATGGACAGCGACGCGGTCAACGCCTTCGCCACCGGCCTGAACCGCCGCCAATACGCCATCACCGTCACCACCGGCCTGATGAAGGAACTCAACGACCGGGAGATGGAGGCGGTGTTGGGTCACGAACTGACTCACATCCGCAACGGCGACGTGCAGTTGATGGTGGTCGCAGTCATCATCGCCGGCGGGGTCAGCTTCCTCGCTGAACTGTTCTTCCGCATCTTCTTCGACAGCGGAATGCGGATCGGCGGCGGAAGCTGGCGCTCATCCCGCTCGTCCTCATCATCCGGCAGCAATAGCGATAACAAGGGCGGCGGCGCCATTGTCGCCCTGATCGTCGCCGTGGCCCTGATCGCGCTGGCCTGGTTCCTCTCGCAGGTGGTGCGGCTGGCGTTGTCGCGTTCCCGGGAACTCATGGCCGATGCCGGCTCGGTCGAGTTGACCAAGGACCCCGACGCCATGATTTCGGCGCTGCGCAAGATCGAGAACCGCGGCGAACTGCCGGGCGCGACCTCCGCGGTGATGGAGATGTGCGTCGACAACCCGCGCGAAGGCTTCGCGGACCTGTTCGCCACCCATCCGTCGATCGAGACGCGGGTGCGTGCGCTGGTGACATATGCCGGCGGCCACGATCCCGGTCCGATTCCTCATCTTCAGGAGCGCGATGCGACCGATCCGGCCGGCAAGCAGGAACTGCCGCCAGGGCCGTGGAGCGAACCCGCGCCGCGGGCGCCTGCGACGCCCCCTGCTCCCGGGCCGTGGGGCGATCATTCCTGATCCTGGCCGTTTTCGAAGTCGATTCAGGCTTGCAAAGTTGCGCGAGAGACGATGATTTCCCGCCGCCACGACGAATTTCGCCAGATTTAATATATCGAATTGAATTCTCCCTCGTTTCTGCCATGGTCGCGCCCCAAGCAAACATCGGGGACATGCCGTCCGCGCGACCTGGCGCGGTTCTCGGCTTTCAGCTTGCTCAAAGGGGTCTCATGGCCAAGCCAGCAGTGATTGTGGTGGGCGCGGACAAGGGCGGGGTCGGCAAGACCACGGTTTCGCGCACCGTGCTCGATTATTTCAACGCCAACAACGTGCCCACCCGGGCGTTCGACACCGAATCGCCACGCGGCACGCTGAAGCGCTTTCACCCTGACATCACCGAGATCGTCGACATGACGACGACCGCGGACCAGATGAAGATCTTCGACACGCTGAACACGGCCAAGGCCAGCGTCACCGTGATCGATGTCCGCGCCGGACTGATGTCGCCCGCGCTGGCGTCGCTTCGCGACATCGGGTTCCTCGACGCGGCGAAGTCCGGGCAGATCACCTTCGCGGTGTTCCATATCCTCGGCCCCTCGATCGCCTCGCTCGACGAGATCGCGGAGACCGCGAACTTCATGTCCGGCGCGAAATATTTCCTCGTGAAGAATTTCATCAACAACACGAACTTCTTCGAGTGGGACCAGGCGACCTACAACAGCTACTTCCGCAAAATAAAAGACGCGACCGAGATCACCATTCCGAAGCTCAACGAGATGGCCTACGAGCAGGTCGAGGTATCCTCGGTGCCCTTCCTCAAATTCGTGGCTAACAAGGGACAGAAGAACGAGTCCGCAAACTATTCGTTCGTCCTGCGCGGCTACGTCCGCCACTGGCTCGCGAATGTCTGGGGCGAATTCGACCGCATCAAGCTCACCGACATCGTCACCTCGAAGGAGAAAGGCAGCCGCGCCTCTGCGAAGTAACCGATCGTTTGAAGCGAGCCAGGCGACGGCCGCCATGCGCTCGCGCCCATAGCGCCGACTTCGGACGCACAAGCGCGCGCTAAGAACCGCGCTAAGAACGACGATGGAGAGTTTTTCGACATCCTGCTGGATCGGGATCCTCTCTCCGATAAGTCAGTCATGCCTCGCACGCCTGTCTACATCATTTGCTCGCCACGCCCGCAGATCGGCAAGACGCTGATCGCGCGGCAACTCAGCGAGTTTCTGCGCCTGCAGCGGGGCGACGTTCTCGCGTTCGACGTCAACCTGAGGGAGCCGTCGCTGGTCGACTACCTGCCGCGACTCACCGAGACCGCGGAGATCGACGACACCTACGGCAAGATGGCGCTGATGGACCGGCTGATCGTGGATGACGGCCTCGCCAAGGTGATCGACCTCGGTTACCACGCATTCGATGAATTCTTCGGGATGATTGCGGAAATCGGCTTCATCAAGGAAGCCGCCCGGAGCAACGTGGCACCGGTCGTCCTGTTCGTGGCCGACAGCGATCGTGTCTCCACGCGCGGCTATCACACCGTGCGGGCAATGCTGCCGCCCGGCGCGCTCGTCACGGTCGACAATGAATACGTCCTGCGCGGAGACCTGCCCGAGACTTTCATGCACAGCCGGGTAATACGCATCGCGGTGCTTCCGGCGTTTCTGAAGAGCTACATCGAACGGCTCACCTTTTCCTTCACCAACTACCTGCGAACCGAGAAGGATACGTCCACCGAGCTGCATCAGTGGATCCGCAGCAACTATTTCAGTTTCCGCGAGATCGAGCAGCGACTGGCGCAGCAGCGGGAGTGACGCTCCGGAATAATAACCGGCTTTTCCAGCTCAATGCCCGCCGAACGACATCAGCGTCCGAACCGGAACGTCCATCGCGCGCAGCTTGGCGGCGCCGCCGAGGTCCGGCAGGTCGATGATGAAGCAGGCCGCGACCACATTGGCGCCGATCTGGCGCAGCAGCTTCACCGCGCCCTCCGCCGTGCCGCCGGTGGCGATCAGGTCGTCGACCAGAATGACGCGCTCGTCCCTAGCGATGGCGTCGACGTGCATTTCCATTTCATCGGTGCCGTATTCGAGCGCGTAGGCCATCCGCACGGTCTGGTGCGGCAGCTTGCCCTTCTTGCGGATCGGCACGAAGCCCGCGGAGACCTGATGCGCCACAGCGCCGCCGAGGATGAAGCCGCGCGCCTCGATGCCCGCGACCTTGTCGATCTTCGAGCCGGCCCAGGGATGCACGAGCTGATCGACCGCGCGACGAAACGCGCGAGCGTCGCCGAGCAGCGTGGTGATGTCGCGGAACATGATCCCCGGCTTCGGATAATCCGGAATCGTGCGGACGGAAGCCTGCAGATCGTCTTCGAAGGTCATCGAATTTCTTTCAACTCAAACTATCGTCGTCATTCCGGGGTGCGCGTTCTTCACGCGCAGGCCCGGAATCCATACGCCCAGCGGTGGTTATGGATTCCGGGCTCGCTCGCAAGATGCTCGCGCCCCGGAATGACGGCTTGTTTATCCTGATAGCGTTCGGGTTAGAAACGAATTTCACGCTCCCTCTCCCCGATCCTTCCCCGCAAAGGGGGAAGGAGACAAAGCCAGCCGGAAGGCATTCTCCACGATCCGCAGGCCGACCTCGCCGCCGAGCGACATCAGCGATTCGGGATGAAACTGCACGCCGCCGACCGGCAACGTCCTGTGCTCGATCGCCATCGGCACACCGTCGTCCGTCGTCGCGGTCACCTCCAGCACGTCGGGCATGCCCTCGCGCTCGACATACAGCGAATGATAGCGGCCGATCACGATCTCGTTCGGCAGATTGCGCATCAAGCGTCCGCCGCGATTCTGCACGCGCGACGGGCGGCCGTGCGCCGGCTGCGAGAGCTGGCCGAGCCGGCCGCCGAAATACTCGCCGATTCCCTGCACGCCGAGGCAGACGCCGAACACCGGCAGTTTCTTCTCCAGCGCGGTGCCGATGGTTTTGGCCATGCCGAAATCCTCGGGCCGGCCGGGACCGGGCGACAGCACCAGCAGGTCGTAGTTCCGCGTGTTCAGCATATCCTGCGCGTGGACATAGCGCACCACCGTGACGCGCGCGCCGACCTGACGGAAATAATCCGCCAGCATGTGCACGAAGCTGTCGTCGTGATCGATCAGCAGCACGCGCTTGCCGGAGCCGGTCGCGTCGGGCGCCACCGCCGAGAGCGGCTTCGGCGCGTCGCCGCGCAGCGCCTGGAACAGCGCGGCCGCCTTGGTCTGGCATTCGCGGTCCTCAAGCTCGGCCTTGCTATCGAACAGGCAGGTCGCGCCGACGCGCACCTCCGCGAGCCCGTCCTTCATGCGGATGGTGCGGATGGTCAGGCCGGTGTTGATCGAGCCGTCGAACCCGACGAGGCCGAACGCGCCGGCGTACCAGCGCCGCGCCGAGCGTTCGTTGTCCTCGACGAACTGCATCGCCCACTTTTTCGGCGCGCCGGTCACCGTCACCGCCCAGGCGTGGGTGAGGAATGCATCGAGCGCATCGAAGCCGGGCCGCAAGATGCCCTCGACGTGGTCGACGGTGTGAAACAGCTTCGAGTAGGTCTCGATCTGACGCCGCGCCAGCACCTTGATCGTTCCCGGCATGCAGATGCGCGCCTTGTCGTTGCGATCGACGTCGGTGCACATGTTGAGCTCGAACTCGTCCTTCTCCGAGTTGAGCAATTCGCGGATCTGCTCGGCGTCGCCGATCGCATCGGCGCCGCGCGCGATGGTGCCGGAGATCGGGCAGGTCTCGATCCGGCGGCCGTCGCTGCGCACGAACATTTCCGGCGAAGCGGAAACCAGGAATTCGCCGTCGCCGAGATTGACGAGACCGCCATAGGGCGACGGATTGATCCGGCACAGCCGTTGGAACACTTCGGCCGGCGAGCGCTCGCAGGGCTCCGCGAACAGCTGCCCGGGCACCGCCTCGAACAGGTCGCCGCGCGCGAACGCGGCGCGCGCCGTTTCCACCGTGGCCTGATACTCGCCGGGGGCGTGATCGGTGAAACCCTGCCGCCCCGACCTGGCATAGACGCTATCGGGCGTGTCGTGCGGAAGGCCCGCGGTCGAACGGCCCTTCCACGCGAAATCGTAGGACAGCACGACGCCGCGGCCGGTGGCGCGGTCGTAGGCCAGCAGGCGATCCGGGACGAACAGCACGATGTCGCGCTGGTCGGCCTCGCGCGCGCGCTTCTGCACCAGATCTTCCATCTGGAACACGAGGTCGTAGGCGAACGCTCCATAGAGGCCGAGCATGGGATCGGCGTCCGATGCGAACGCCGCCACCAGCGCGCGCACCAGCGACATCACGCTGGCGCGCCGGGTGCGCTGATCCTCCTCCACCGGCGCATCGCCGCGCAGGATGTGGCCGGCGATGCGGAGCGCGGTGCTTTCGGTGACCACGGCACAGGGTTCGCTCAGAGCCTCGCTCAGGAAGGCGATCAGCACCTCGCCGCGGGCATTGGTGGCCTCAATGGAAAAATTCAGACCCGTGGTTTCGATCCTGAGCGGCGGATCCGCGAAACCGAGGTCGAAACTCTCATAACGTCCCGGCACCGTCGTGCCCGACGACAGCACCAGGCCGCGGCGGCGATCGAGCAGGTCGATCAGGTCGTCGAGCCGCCTGCCGCCGGTAAAATGCTCGATCGACCGGCTGACGGCGAGACCGCCGGCGG
>NZ_MKRN01000210.1:0-7961 GCF_001896955.1 Nitrobacter sp. 62-13
CGCCGGACCTTCGCCCGCTTCAACGGCGAGCCCGTGGTCGCGCTCGGCATCACGCCGGACCTTCGCCCGCTTCAACGGCGAGCCCGTGGTCGCGCTCGGCATCAAGCGCTCCAAGGGCGCAAGCGACGTCGTGGTGGCGCAAGCCGTGCAGACGCGGATCGACGCGCTGAAAGAGCAATACCCGGATGTCGACCTGAAGCTGATCGACACTTCGGTGGATTTCACCCATGGCAACTATGAGGCCGCGATCTCGACCCTGTTCGAAGGCGCGATCCTCGCCGTCATCATCGTCTTCCTGTTCCTGCGCGACATCCGCGCCACCATCATCGCCGCGATCTCGCTGCCGCTGTCGATTTTCCCTGCCTTCTGGGCGATGGACATTCTCGGCTTTTCGTTGAACCTGGTCAGCTTCCTCGCCATTACATTGTCGACCGGCATTCTCGTCGACGACGCCATCGTCGAGATCGAGAACATCGTGCGCCACATGCGCATGGGCAAGTCGCCCTACCGCGCCGCGCTGGAAGCCGCCGACGAAATCGGTCTGGCGGTGATCGCGATCAGCCTCACCATCATCGCGATCTTCGCGCCGGCGAGCTTCATGTCGGGCATCGCCGGGCAGTTTTTCAAGCAGTTCGGCATCACCGTCTCGGTGCAGGTGTTCTTCTCGCTGCTGGCCGCGCGCTTCGTGACGCCGGTGCTCGCCGCCTATTTCATGAAGGATCATCCGCATGAGCCTTCGCCGCCCGGCCGCGTGCTGCGCGGCTATGCCGGCCTCGTCACCTGGTCGGTGCGGCACTACTATGTGACGGTCCTGATCGGGCTTGCGGTCTTCGCCGCCTCGATTCTCAGCATCAAGCTGCTGCCGCAGGGCTTCCTGCCCGCGCAAGACACCGCGCGCTCGCTGCTGGCGATGGAGCTGCCGCCGGGCTCGCAACTCGCCTACACCGAGAAGGTGACGGAGGATATCGTGGCGCGGCTGCGCAAGCGCCCCGAAGTCAGGAGCGTGTTCGTCGACGGCGGGCGCGTGCCGCCGGGCCTCCAGGAGGTGCGTCGCGCCTCGCTGATCATCAACTACACGCCCAAGCACGATCGCGGCATCACCCAGCGCGAACTTGAACTCTCGATCGGGCAGGAGCTGGAAGGTATCCCCGATATCCGCTACTGGTTCCTCGACGAGAACGGCCTTCGCGCAGTGGCGCTCGTGGTGACCGGCCCCGACATCGGCATCGTCGGCAATGTCGCCAACGAACTGGCGACACAGATGAAGCGCATTCCGCTGCTCGCCAACATCACGCCGGAGACCTCGCTCGACCGCCCCGAACTGCGCATCCAGCCGCGCGCGGACCTCGCCGCGCGCCTCGGCGTCTCGACCGAGCAATTGTCGCAAACCATCCGCGTCGCTACCATCGGCGATGTCGGTCCGGCGCTGGCGAAGTTCGATGCCGGCGACCGCCAGGTTCCGATCCGCGTGCAACTGGAGGACAGCGCCCGCGCCGACCTGAAGATGCTGGAGCAGATGCAAGTGCCGATCGGCGGCGGCCGCGGCCACGTCCCGCTCTCCGTCGTCGCCGACATCAGGCTGGATCAGGGGCCGACCAGCATCAACCGCTATGACCGGCAGCGGCAGGCCACGGTCGCGGCCGACCTCGTCGGCACCGCCGCGCTCGGCGACGCGACCAGGATGATCCACGAACTGCCGGTCATGAAAACACTGCCGAAGGGCGTGAAGGTCAACCCTTCGGGCGACGCCGAAAGCCTCGCGGAATTGTCCGAAGGATTCGCCACCGCGATCACCGCAGGCCTGATGATGGTCTACGCCGTGCTGGTGCTGCTGTTCGGCACCTTCTTGCAGCCGATCACCATTCTGTTCTCGCTGCCGCTGTCGATCGGCGGCGCGATCATGGCCCTGCTGGTCACCGGCAAGCAGCTTACGACGCCGGTCTGGATCGGCATCCTGATGCTGATGGGCATCGTGACCAAGAACGCCATCATGCTGGTCGAATTCGCCGTCGAATCGATCCGCGAAGGCCGCGCGCGCGAGGAGGCGATCATCGACGCCGGCATGAAGCGCGCGCGCCCCATTGTGATGACCACCATCGCGATGGTCGCCGGCATGATGCCGAGCGCGCTGGCGTTCGGCGCAGGCGGCGAATTCCGCTCGCCGATGGCGCTCGCGGTGATCGGCGGACTGCTGTTTTCAACGCTGCTGTCGCTGGTGTTCGTGCCCGCGATGTTCCTGATGATGGACGATGTCGGCGCATTTATCTGGCGCTACGGCAAGCGGCTCTTGACATCGGGCGCGGAGGCGCCCGAGCCGTCCGCCGGAAAGCACGAGCCGCCCAGTATCGCCCGCTTGCCAGGCGAATAGTCGGCAGGCTGTGGCGTTTGCGAGCGACAGGAATATGGCCTCCTCGATCCGAGGATGGACGCCGGTTCGCTCGGCAACGCTCTACGAATTCCGCGCAACGTCGGTCAGACGGCTCATGTTCTTGAGCAGGATGCGGCCGCGCTGAAGATCGAGAATGCCGTCCTTGCGCCATTGCTGGAGCTGGCGATTGATGCTCTCGCGCGCAGCGCCGACGTAAACGCCGAGCTGCTCCTGCGAAATATGAACCTCCGATCCGTAGTCGTCGGCGAGCGCGCACAGCCGGCGCGCCATCCGCACCGGCAGCGGCTGCAGCACCGATTCCTCCATGCGCTCGCTGATCCAGCGGATGCGCTGGCACAACAGTTCGATCAGCCGGATCGCGATCCTCGGCTCCCGCTCCAGAAACGCCAGCAGATCGCCGCGGCGCAGAACGAACAGTTCGGTCGGCTCGCCCGCCACCGCGTCGGCGGTGCGCGACTGCCCGTCGAGCACGGCGATTTCGCCGAACAGGTCTCCCGGCCCCTGGAAGTTCAGCGTCAGCCGGCCGCCGTCCGAGGCGCCGGTCTCGATACGGATCTGACCGCGGCGCACGCCGTACAGCGCATCGCCCTCGTCGCCCTTCTGAAACAGCACCTCGCCGACGTCGAGCTGCTCGGTGTGGCAAAGCGCCGCCATGCGCTGCAGATCGTCCGCGCCGAGATCCGAAAACAGCGGGTTCATCTTGAGAATGACCGCGAATTCCGACTGCTTGCTCATCGCAATTCACCCTTGAGACCGACCGCCGGAACGCCGGCAGGTTGTCGTCAGCTAAATTTTTGAAATGATTTCGCCGCTGCTTGCCACATCGTCATGTCTTTCAATATGCCGGATCGCGCCGGACGGAATGTGTCATAGGTCACGGAACATTCCGGCAGCCGGTTCTAGCATTCACGTCCCGTTTCAGCGAGCCTTCTTGCGAATGCTGGAATCCGGACGTCACGACGGAATATAGTTTACGGCTCACGAACGAGGTCTCCATTTTCCAGGACGGCAAGATGAGAGCATTGAAAATCGCGGGCGCGGTTGCAATCTGCCTGATCGCGATCCTGATCGTGGTGTTCGTGACGGGAGCCCGTTCCGGCTTCGTCACTGCGCTCGTGCAGGACCGGATCGAGCACGAGACCGGCTACCGGATTGCGATCAAGGGCAGGACCGAAATCGGGGTGTGGCCGTCGCCGAGCCTTACGCTGCACAACGTCACCCTCGACAAGCCGGGGAGTTCTGCGAGCGATGGACGGCTGGCCGTGGGAGAAATCCGCGCCAGCTTCGAATTTGCGAGCCTGCTATCGGGCATCCCAAGAATTTCGGAACTGGCAATAGACCATCCGACGCTGCGGCTGCCGATGCTGCGCGAACGCGCCGGCACCAGCCTTCCGGTGGGTCCGGCCCGTTCTGAAAATACGCCGGCCCACGAGGCGGCGTTTCCGATCGAGCGGATGACCGTATCCAATGGCACGATCGTTTTCTTCGATCCGCAAATCGGATCGGAAGAGACCGTCGGCGACGTCAACGCGAGCGTGACGCTCGGCGCCGACCGGAAAATCAACATCACCGGCGATGCGCGTCCCGCCGACCGGCCGCTGACATTCACCATCGCCGCGACACCGCCCGCCGGTCCGCTGGGACGCCTGAATATCCCGACCGAATTGACCCTCGAGGCTTCCGGCACGCCGGCGCACCGGCTGACAGCAAAGGCCGAGGTGCGGATCAACGGCGACACGCTTCTTATCAACGGGCTGTCGGGATCGCTCGACGACGGCAAGTTCAACGGCTGGGCGTCGGTCGAGCTCGCGAGCAAACCGCTGGTGAAGATCGATCTCGATTTTCAGCGGCTCGGCCTCGGCGCGCCGCCGCCCCCGCCCCTCGCTCCGCGAGCCGGCGCGCAGCCATGGAGCGATACGGCAATCGATGTCAGTGGGCTCAATTACGTCGACGCGCAGGTGACGATTTCAGCGGCCGAACTGACGATCGGCGAGGCACGCTTTGCGCCGGCCGCGGTCGAGGCCGCCATCGCCGGCGGTGTCCTGAAGGCGACGTTTTCGAATCTCGGCGCATATGACGGGCAAGCCAACGGCGTCCTGTCGATCGACGCGAAAGCAAGCAACCCCTCATACGCGCTCCGGGCCGATGTGACCGGCGTCCGCGCGCTGCCGCTGCTGTCGGGCCTTGCCGGTTTCGACAACGTCGACGGCAGGATGCGGGCCACGGCCGACGTAACCGGCACCGGCGTCAGTCTGCGCGCGATCCTGTCGAGCCTGACCGGGACGGCTTCGATCGACGTCCGCGACGGCGCGATCCGCAACCTCAACATCGCGAAGATGATCCGCGCGCTGACGTCGGGCACATTGTCCGGATGGCAGGAGCATCCGGACCAGGCCACGGATCTGTCGCAACTCAGCGCGACCGCGACCATCGCGAAAGGACAGGCCGTTACGAACGACCTGTTCCTGGCCGGGCCATTGGTGCGGATGACCGGCGCCGGCACCGTCGATATCGGCTCGAAGATGCTGGCTTTCCGGGTCGAGCCGAAGCTCGTCATGACCACCGAGGGTCAGGGCGGCAGCGCCGATCCGGTCGGCCTCGGCATTCCGGTCGTCGTGCGGGGGCCGTGGAGCGAGCCGCGCATCTATCCTGACGTGGCCGGCATTCTGGACGATCCTGCTGCGGCCTATGCGAAGCTCCGGGAATTGGGACAGGGACTGTTCGGCCAAAGCGGAGCGGGAGGCCCGGACAAATCAGGTGCCGATTTCGGAAAGACACTGGATAATCTGATCCGGCAGGGTCTCGGCGCAGCAACCGGCCCCGCCGCCGAGCCGTCCGCCGCCGCCCAACCTTCCCAACACCCCTCGTCCCGAGACCCGTCCCGCGACAAGCCGCCGCCCGTCGATGAGATCATGAAGCAGTTGTTCGGCCGCTAGAGTCTGTTTCAACTGAGTTGAATCAGACCCGTCGCTTGTCCTTTTGTTTGAGCATGATCTTTTTCCGAAAACCCGTTTTCCACTTTTCGGGATCATGCTCTAGAGTCTTTCACCGTTTCATGGAAACGATGAAAGACTCCAGCTTCTTGATTTGACGCGTTTTCTTCACGCGAACCGGATTCCACTTCGCTCGAAAACGCTCTAGCAGGCTGTTGAAAAATCAACATCGTCATTCCGGACGCCGTGCAAGCGGCGATCCGGAATCCAGAAATACGAAGAAAATCAGTGTGGCTGGATTCCGGGTTCGCACCTTCGTTGCGCCCCGGAATGACGGTTGGAGACTTTTTCAACAGCCTGCTAGCTGCAGGATTTCACTCGCAACCATCACCACATGGTCTGACGCGCGCGCTCGAGCCATGCCTTGTCGTATTCCTCGCCGCCGACGCGGCTCTTGCTCATCTCCGCGAGAATTTCACCCGGCGTCGGCAAGGTCTTGAGGTCGACGTGCTTGCCGGGGTCCCAGAGATGCGAACGGATGATGGCGCGCGCGCACTGAAAGTAGATTTCCTCCACGGTCATGACGATGACCGAGCGCGGCGCCTTGCCTTCGACCCCGAACGACGCCAGCAGCCCAGGATCGGCCGACACCAGCGCCCGGCCGTTGACCCGCAGCGTGGTGCCTGACCCCGGGATCAGAAACAGCAACGCCGCTCTGGGGTCACGAATGAGATTGCGCAGTGAATCCACCCGGTTGTTGCCGCGCCGGTCCGGGATGATCAAGGTGAGATCGTCCTGCACGCGAACAAAGCCCGGCAGGTCGCCGCGCGGCGAGCAATCAAGCCCTTCCTTGCCGCAGGTCGCCAATATCGCAAAGGGAGAACTTTCGATCAGCGCGCGATAGGACGGCGTGATTCTGTGGGCCACCTTGATGGTCGCCGCCTCTCCGGGCTGGCCGTAGATGGCCTCGAGTTGCTCGATCGTCTCGATGGCGGTCACCACAAATGCTGCTCCTTGCGTTGAAACGGGCTATCACGCCGTGGACGACCCAGCCGGATGGTTCATCCTATACATGCGCATACAGGGAACTGCGAGACCTACTGTTTTGCCGGCGGTCGCAGCGCCTTGCGGGCCAGCGCGAGCCCCATCAGCACGAAAGCGGATGTCACCTCCGGGCCGCCTACCACAATGCGCGTCGGCGTTTTCATCTTGTTCCATTCATAGGCCTTGAAGGGTCCGCGCCGCCCGCCTTCGCCGACATGGCCGGCGATGCAACCGAGCGCGGGCGTAAAGGCGGCCGCATCGGCTCCGAGATGGCCCAATGCGACAAGCGCGAGCGCGGCGTCGAACGCGTTCATCTCGCCTCTGAGCAATGTGTCCTGCACATACGCCAGCACCCGGCCGCGGATGTAGCCGAAGCTGTCGTCGGGATCGATCGCCAGACGGGCCGTCGGCGGCAGCGCCGCGAACGCCGCGTAGCAGCGCCCGAAATAGGCGCAGTAGAGTTCGGGCAGATAGTAGATATGGGACCTGGGATCGATGAACGCGCCGCTTTCGACCAGCCGTCTTTGGAAGCCGACGATCCGTTGCACCGTCTGCAGGCGTTGCGGCGTTTCAAGAACGCGCCACCGCGCACAGTTGCGGAAGCTGACTTCGAGAACGTCGAGGTTGAGGGTCGGATCGAGATCGTTGCCGTAAGGGCGATCGCCCGCGAGGTTATCGATCCAGGTCACGATGCCGCCGTCGTAATCGATGTTGTCGTTCAGCGGCACGGTCACGAGCTGTTCGTTGGCGCCGACGCCTGCCTGATAGCCGGCGTAGAAATCGAGCAGCGGCTGATCGAGGATGGGATCGGTCGAGCCGGCTTGCGTCGCGGCCGAGAACGCGCAGGCGGTGGTATCGCAGTCGGGAACGTAGATGCCGAAGCCGAGGTCCTGCTTGATCTGTGCGAAGAAGCGGCTGAAGCGCGGATGGGGATTTGGCGCCAGCGCGGTGATCACGCTGACGCGCTCGCCGTCGCGCGACAGCACGTCCTCGCGGCTCGTCTTGAGGCAGAAATCGACCATCTCCGTGCTCGCGCGGCGGATCGCCTCGGTTTCCGCGGGCGTGGCGAGGCCGGTTTCGGCAAAACTCGACAGCGCCTCGATAAAGAAGGCGTCGTAATAGGCCGAGCGGTGCCGGATCTGCACCGGCTCCCACATTGGTTCGGCGATGCCTTGCCATGGCGGATTGATCACCTCGCGTGCCGGCGACCGCGCGATGAAGACCCGCGCCAGATTGAACAGCAGCGTCGAGTTCTTGTAGCCGCGCGCATCGAGGCCCGTCAGGGCAGCGAGAAAATCCCGGCCGTGCAGATCGGGGTCGCCGATCAGGTTAAACGCGGCATAGGTGGGGATGAAGCCGTTTTTCCGAAACGACCGGAGCAGGTGCGCACCGCAGGTCCGGATGATGCGTTCGATCTCGGCGAGGTCCGGCGGCGATCCCGCGGCAACCGTCCGTTTGGGCCGGGGGTGGTGCAGCGTCACGGTGTCCAGCAACGCGGCCACCGGCTGGCCGATCGCGGCCCAGTCCGGGAGTTCATCGTCGCGCGCGCGCCGAAGCGCGTCCTGAAGCTCCCCGAACCGGCCCTCATCCCGCAG
>NZ_MKRN01000210.1:7972-27438 GCF_001896955.1 Nitrobacter sp. 62-13
GCGCGGTCCTGTAGAATTTGGCCAGGTGAGCGTCGCCGCCCTGGTGACGCAGCAGGAGGGGGTCGCAGAGGTCGTACAGCGAGGGGCCGTCCTTGCGGTTCGTCAGCGCACGATAGACGGCGCCGGCGACATGGCGGGCAGTCATGATTTTCTCTGCACTCCCATGCGCGTTCCAAGGCCGCGTCAAGGCTCGTTTCAGCCAAGCCTTTGAAAAACTACACGAATAGGCAAGGAATACAAACGTGACTCAGCTCACGGCATCGGACCGCCACGCGGCGATAGGTTGACGGCGGTGAGGTTCCGCCCTTCTCCCTCATTCGTGATCGTCCCTCGGGTCGTTCCGGAGCCTTGTCGCGACGTACTTAACCAATTGTGTTTCCAATAAATAAAGGTTTCACATTGCTCATGGAGGACATGCAGGGTATGACCCTTTTTATGTTGCGGTGCCGCAGAACGAGCGCATTTCACCGCAATATGTCAGGGACTCCCTCAAACCAATCTGGCATTGGCGCGACTTACGAACGCCATCGAGCATGACCGGGAAATGACCGTTATGAAATTCGGGCCGCTTAGCCTCTCCTCCCGGTCTGTCACATTGGCCGCTGTCCTCGTCGGGATGGTGTCCCTGGCGATCGGCGCCCATGCCGCGCTCAACAAGCGCAGCCTGGAGGTCGCGAAGGCTCTCGCCGTGGCCGACACGACCGGCAGCATCGCCGTCAAGCCGCCGCGGGTCGCGCTCGTCATCGGCAACGGGCACTATCCGGATGCGAACGGTCCCTTGGGCCAGTCCATCAACGATGCCCGGGCGTTGACCACGATCCTGCGGCGCGACGGCTTCGACGTCATTACGGTCGAGGATGCCAACCGGGACGACATGCGCCGCGCGGTCCGCCGCCTGGAATCGAAGATCGGTCCCGATACGACGGCGCTCCTGTTCTTCAGCGGCTTCGGCATTCAGTCCGGCCGCGAAAGCTATATGATCCCGGTCGATGCGCGGATCTGGAAGGAGGCCGACGTTCGGCGCGACGGGTTGTCCGTCGAAGCCGTGCTCGGCGCGATGAAGACACGCTCCGCCAAGGTCAAACTTGCAGTGATCGACGCGTCGCGGCGCAACCCCTATGAGCGGCGCTTCCGTTCCTACTCCCACGGCCTTGCGCCGATCACCGTGCCGGACAATGCGTTGATCCTGTCGTCGGCCACCCCAGGGAAGGTCGTCGATGAATCAAGCGGGCAATACAGCCTGCTGATGGCGGAATTGCTCAAGAGCCTCGATACGCCGGATCCGGACGCCGGAGCCGTATTCAGCAAGACGCGGATTGCGGTTTCACGCGCAACCAACGGGGCGCAGGTTCCGACGGTATCGTCCTCGCTCGCTCAAGACGTGCCGTTCGGGTCCACAGCGACGATGGCCGCGCGCAAGGCCGGCGGCTAAAGCGGCTATTCCTTTGCGCTCGCTTCCGCGGCGATCGGTCTGACCGGATCGCCTTCGCGCAACTGGGCGCCGGCGCGCGCCACCACCACGTCGCCGTCCGACAATCCCTCGCGGACCTCGACCTGTCCCCCCGACAATAATCCCACCTCGACGCGCCGCGTTTCGACCCGCTGGCGCCGGACGACCTGAACAACCGTGCCCGCGCTTCCATACAGGATCGCCGTCAGGGGCACCGCGATGCCGCAGCTCTCGCCGGTCTTGACGATCGCACGGCCGGATGCATTGACGAGCAGGTGCCTGTTCGGATCGACGGATATGAAGACCTGCCCGAGTTGGCTGTTCGGTTCGACCGTCGGCGCGACGAGCCGGACTTTGCCATCCATGTCGCCGGCGCCGACGACCACGACCTTGGCGGTCTGACCGACCGCTAGCTTCGCCAGATCAGGGGTGGGCACCTGCCCGACCAGATCGAACTCGTTGCCGGTAACGATATTGAACAGTGCCTCGCCCTTGCCCGAGGCAATCGCGCCGATCTCGGCGGTGGAATGACTGACCAGTCCCGCGACCGGCGCCTGAACCTGGGCCGATCCGCCCTCGGCCCGGTTGAGACGGGCAAGCACCTGCCCGGCGGTAACGCTTTGTCCCGGCTCGACCAATATCTCGGTGACCTTCAGCCCCGGCCGCTCCGGACGGACCGCGGTTTCGTTCTTCGGGATCAGGATTCCGGCGACCTCGACCGTGTCGGAGAAGCAGGATCTCGTTGCCTTCAGGACGGTGACGGCCGCGCCGTTCGAAGTCTCCGCGCCAGCCGCGAACCCCTGAGACGCGACGACCGCCGTCCCCAGCACGGCGGCGAGAGCGACCGCCCGCGTCGCGACGTGGTGCGGGTTAAAGGATTTCATCGCCATCGAAAGATTCTTCCCGAAAAAATGCAGCGCTGTCGCAGCGACGGTTTGCGATCGCGTGGATCATTGCGAACCTATTCAAGCCGTGATGACGATTCAACGACCGGCGCATTCGAACGCGTCGCAATCGAATAATTCATGCGGGGCCGCCTGTCGCCGAGCGCAGTGCGGAGACATCGCCCGCGCGATCCTGCCAGCGGTGAATCTCGACGGCCGCGATCGGATGGTGGAAGCCTTTCAGGAGCAGCGGCGCCAAAGCCGTTGCGTCCACGAGGTGCTCCACCATGCTGTAGGCGCGCTGATTGACCACGATCTGGCCTGCCTTGGCTTCGTCGCATAGCCTTGAGGCGAGATTGGTGACGCTGCCGATCGCCGCATATTCGAGCCGGCGCTCGAAGCCGACCTGGCCGAGCGTCGCATAGCCGACGGCGATCCCGACGCTGAAGCCAAGGCTGTGACCGCGGTTACGCCACTTTTGCGACAGCACCCCGACGCTGTCGCGCATTTCCACCGCCATCCTCACCGCGCGCGGCGTGTGATCCGGAACGGGGATCGGCGCGTTGAACAGAATCATCACGCCGTCGCCGGCGTACCGGTCCAGCGTGCCTTCGTACTTGAAGATCAATTCGCCGAGCGCGGCGTGATATTCCCGCAGCACGTTCATCGCCTCTTCCGGCTCCGAGCTTTCGGTGAAGGCCGTGAAGCCGCGCAGATCGCAGAACACGACCGTGACCTCGCCGCGATGGCTGTCGAGCAGCGAGTTCTTCCCGTCCGATGAAGCAACCAGCTGCGCGACCTGCGGTGCGAGAAAACGTTCGAGCCGCCGGATCCGCTCGATCTCGCCGAGCTGCTTACCGACCTGCTCTTCGAGCGACTTGTTCCAGTTGAGCAGCTGGTAGGTCTGTTGCTGAAGTTTATCGGCCTGCTGCTGCACGGTGCCGTGCGCGGTCGCAAGCTCCTTGCCTTTCCGATCGACTTCATGGAAAAGCCGCGCGTTGCGCATCGCCAGCACCGACTGATGAGCAAATGTCTGCATCAACCCCAGCAGGTTCGGCGAAAACGCGCCTGTGCCCCGGCGCAGCACGATCAGCGCGCCGAGGACGCCTTGCTGATCGATCAGCGGCACCGCCAGCGCGGAACGGAAACCGGCCGCTGCGACGGCTTCTTTAAGCGGATTTGGGTCCGACGCTGCGAAGTCTTCGATTGCGATCGGCGCGCCGTTTGCGGCGGCCTGACCAAGCAGGCCGTCGTCGGCGCCTACGACGCCGTGGTTGCCGCCTGACGACTTGTCCATGCCGCTGGCCTCGATGAGATCAAAGCGGCGAGCTTCCACATCGAAGCCGTAGATCAGCACGGCATCGGCTTTGCTGATCTCGAGCGCGCGGCCGGAGACCGTGCGGAGCACGGCGTTCAGATCGAGCGAGGATGCGACGGCACGGCCGAATTCCTCGAGCGCCTTGAGTTCGCTCACCGACTGCGCGAGTTCGCGTGTCCGGTCCTTGACCTTGAGTTCGAGGTCGGAATAGGTCTCGCGAAGCTGGCCGGCCATGCTGTTGAACTGCTCGGCAAGTTGCTCCAGTTCGTCACCGGTTTTGATGTCGATACGGTGTTCGAAGTCGCCGCCTCCGAGCCGTTGCGCGCCGGTGTTGAGCGCCTGGATCGGGACCAGCATGCGCCGCGCCAGCAGCATCCCGGCGAGGATCGCGAGTCCAAGGCCGAACGCGACCAGAACGCCGATGCGTATCAAAAGATCATGGATCGGCGCGAGCGCCTGACTTGCGGGTTGTTCGAACAGCACGAACCAGTGGAGCTTCGGGACCTGGCTCGACGCGGTCAGCACGGCATTGCCTTCATCGTTCGTTCCCGACGTGGAGGGCGGGTTGCCGGATTTCAGCAGCGCCGCAAGCTGCGGCAGCGCGGACAGATTCTGGCCGGGCTGCATCTCCTTATCGGAACTGGCGAGCAGGACGCCGTTCGCGTCCACGACATATGCTGAGCCGATTTTTCCGGCCTGCACTTCGTCGATATATCCGGATAGAAAGTGAAGATCGATTTCCGCGACTGACGCGCCGGCATCCCGCCCGGCATGAGCGATGGCGATCGACATGAAGGGCTGTTGCTCGCGGAAGAAAACCGGCGCGTAGGTGACGCCATTCTCGACGGCCCGCGTGAATCTCACGTCGCGGGAGAAGTCAGCACCGCTGCCGAAAGATACGGAGTGGCGCGATAGCCGAAGCTGCTCGTGTCCCTGCCCGTCAAGCTGGAAGATCCGGCTGACGGCCGGCACCTGATTGAGCAATTCCGCATAGTCGGCGCGCCGCTGCTCGACCGTGACAACACTGGCGCGCGTAACCCAGCTGACCTGGCGTTCCAGATCCGCGATCGACTGCTCAATGCGATGCGCCGTCGTATCCGCCTTCTCCGTCATCTCGCGAACAAGCGCGGTCCTGGTCTGATCGTAGGTAATCCAGACCTCCAGCGCGCCGTTGATCGCGAGAACGAACACCACCAGCCCGACGAGCGACATGACATACTTGGCGAACAGGCCCCTGCGGCGATATCGGCTGTTGTCCCCGTCCCCGTTCATCGCTTTCCCCGCACGGCTTCCGCGGTCGATCGGATCGTCATTGCATTCGCCAGGGGCCAGCTCGGGCTACGACACATTCGTCGATTTTAGATGGTCTGTACGAGAATGGAAACATTCCGGGAGAGAGGCGACAGCTGAAACCGGAAACGTGAGTGGCGCATTTTTCCCGCCCGCGGCGCCTATTGTTATCGCCACATCCAGTTATGGCCCCAATCTCCCTTCCAGCCTGTGAGACGCCCTCTGCGGAATTGCAGGTAGAGCCGATCCCTGCGTTCGAATAGGCCGCTGCCACCGAAGCTCCGCAACGCCAGAAATATCTCGCTGCCCGGACGTCCGCTGATGTAGTTCAGGGGCACCCCAAGCGCATTCGCCACGGCCGCCTCGTCCATGCCGAAAGCCAGCGGCGTCTTGTTCGACAGCGCCGCCCTCGAAGGCGAGGAATAAAATGGGCCCGCGGCCGGTTTCTGCGCATGTCCCGGCGCGCTCCACGCCGCGTACGATGCAACCGCACATGCCGAGGCAAAGACCAGTGTCCGCTGCTTCATGATGCCGCCTTTGTGCTTGCCGACATGTAAAACCCGATCCGGAATTCTGCCGGCCTCGATAAACAGATCCTAACACATCCGCATCTGAGATTTTCGCGCGCACTGGCGACATTTTTCAAATCATCGTCGTCACTTGCCTTGCGGGGCCGCCAGACGCCTAGACTTCCGTAAGTTAACGAAGGCAATGTTTTCCGTTGAATTCTCGGCGGCCCGCTATGGCGGCGTTAATAATACCGCTTAATCTTCGCAAATCTACTTATCGGCTAAAGTTCGCGCAGCGCCGAACTGCAAGCCGATGAGGATCAATGAGGACGCTCACAACCGAAGCGCGCGCAAGGCGCCGCCTGCTTCTCGCATCCGACCGGAGCGATCAAAGCGGTGACCTCGGGGCAATCCTGCAGCACGTCGGCGACGTCGATACCAGCCCCACCTCAGCGATTCCGGACGCTCCGGCCGGCCGGTTTGCCGGCATCGTCGTCGACATCAATCTGCGCTCGGCTGAAAGCGTGTTGCGGGTGCGCGACAAGCTGTGCATCGAGGCTTATCGATCGGTACCACGGCTGTTCGTTCTCGCGGATGCGCTTCACCACGGCTCGATGCAGGCATGGGCGCTCGGCGCAACAGACACAATTTCGCGGCCATTCGACGCGCAAGTCATCCTGCAGCGGATCCGTCTCGCATTTCCGGACGACGATGACGCAACGACGAACGGCACGGCGCTGAATCAAGGCATCGCGGCGGCGCATGCCTTGCTGGTGAAGATATTCAAGCAGCTTCCGGCCGGAGTTCCGCTTGCATTCAGCGACGTGCTGGAGGCCGAGCATCAGATTCTCAAGGCCATCAAGAGCACATCGCTGCGTCAATGGCTTGCCGCCGTCGGCCGTCATCACACCCACACTTATCGCCATTGTCTTTTTGTCACAGGCTTCGCCGTGGCGTTCGCGCAGCACTTGGGGCTGCGCGAGGACGATCAGCGCCGGCTGGCGCGCGCCGCATTGCTGCATGACGTGGGCAAGGCTTTCATTCCCGTCGCGATCCTCGACAAGCCCGGCAAACTCACCAGCGAGGAGAAGACCGAAATCCGCCGGCATGTTCACCTGGGTTACGAAGCCTTGCTGAATCAGGGAGGCTTCCCGCCGGAGATGCTCGATGTCGTTCTGCACCATCATGAATTTCTCGACGGCTCGGGATACCCCGACGGCCTGCGCGGCGACCAGATCAGCGACATCGTGCGCCTGACCACGATCGTGGACATTCATGCGGCGCTGGTCGAGCAACGGGCCTATCGCCTCCCGTTCACCCACGCCAAGTCATTCGCAGTCATGGAAGAAATGGGCGACAAGCTGGACCAGCACCTTTTGCAGGCGTTCCGGCCGGTGGCGCTGGGCTATTGACAGGCGACGGCAATTTCCGGATCGGCGGGCTGCAGGACATTGCCGACGTCCGATCGATCGGCTAAACGGAATGTCTCGCGCACCCGTAGCTCAGCTGGATAGAGCGTTGCCCTCCGAAGGCAGAGGTCACAGGTTCGAATCCTGTCGGGTGCGCCAGTTAACAACTTGAGACAACTCAGGTTTTAGCCAGGTTCGCAAGCTCCCATCGGTCTGAAAACTCAGCTGGTCACACTGTGGTCACAGCGAGGATTCCGATGGCGACAATCCGCAAACATCGAGGGAAGTGGCAGGTCCAGATAAGACGCGCGGGACATAGGCCGATGTCCGAGACGTTTCATTTCCGCAAGGACGCAGAGACATGGGCACGACACACGGAAGCGAAAGTTTGAAACCGGCGATCTTCCCCCAGATGTAAAGACGCTCCAGACGATTATCCTTGCCGATCTCGTCAAGCGCTACAGGGACGACATCACGGCTGCGAAGCGAGGAGCTAGCGTTTGAGCGGATTGTCCTAGACCGCTTCCTTGACCATCCAATTTGCCTCAAACGGCTCTCAGAGCTGCGTGCAGAAGATCTTGCACGGTACCGTGACGACAGGCTCAAGGCGGTTAGTCCCACCACGCTGAAGCGCCAGTTGAATCCTATCCGCCATCTCTTTCAGGTCGCTCAGACGGATTAGGGCACACCCATCCGCGAGAATCCGGTTCGTAACCTTAAGCTTGATGCTCCCGACCGGCGACGTGAGCGACGATTAAGAGCCGGAGAATTTGATGCACTCATCAACGCCGCTCGGTCTCGACGCAATCCTCTGGTCGGAGCCGTTATACGTTTCGCAATAGCTACCGGAATGAGACGGAGTGAACAGGTGCAGGCCAACCCTGCGTGGAAAGCCCTCGCCGACACGGCGGGGCAGGCTCTTTGGGACTGTATCAGGCTGCAGGAGCCGAGCATGTGGCCGTTAACGAAGCAGGCTCGAAGAGGGCGTGACGAGGAAGCTCAACTCTAGCCAATCGGATTGACAGCGCCCCTGCCTGAAGTAAATCTATCCGCCGATTGTTCTGTGGCTTCGGGCCGCGTTGATCTTTGGGCGGCAGTGGTTTGATCACGCCCCACTCTATAATCCGTCAGGTCGTCTTAGCGAGCCATAATTCCAGTTTGAATCACTACTCACCACTAATGATAGCTGAAACCTTGAGTGCGAAACCTAGCAAATAATCGATAAATAGGGGGCCTCCGTGCGTTGCTATTTTTCCCCTTTTGTTGCCGTCATATTTTCAATTGTCTTCGTACTTCCGCTTACCGTACATGCTCAGACCTTTTCTCGACCCTCCCCGAGGAGTGGGCCTCCTGGCATATTCGAACAATCAGCGGCTGCCTACGCAATCTGCCGATCCGAACATGACAATCAAACATTGGCGGCGTGCGTGTGGGCAATCATTCGCGCCAATCCGGACCCAAAGCGAGTATCGATGGCGGGTTATCCTGCCCTGCATCTGGTCGGTCTTCTCTTCAAGGATGTTAGCCGGCATTATCCCGTGCAATGTTATGAGATTGCCGATGATCTCGAACAGATGGTGGTTGCGGTTAAGCGGATATTGCGCGTGCCGTCGCTATATCAACCGAGGACTTGCGGAGATATAGCTGGTTTCTTTCGGGCGATGACGACAATCGATCCGCAATGGGCAGGATGTCCCAACGCTCCATATTCAGCTCAACATCTCGAAAAGTGCATCAGAAACTTCCTGGATCGCGGCGGGGCCGAGGACGCCCTTCGGCACATGATCGCGGCCGTCTCTGACGGTCCGGGTACAACGCCTGAAGCCCTTAGGCTTCAGGGGTTGGCAACAATCTTGATGACCAGTTGAAGATTCTGCAAGGAGCGAAGAATGGATTGCGTCAAACCATAAGTGAGGCCGACAATGTGTGTCGGGTGTTGTCTGATGCGAACGGCGGGGCACAGCCAATCAGCCAGATATATGGAAATCTCGCAATAAACTCCGCGTATCCTTCGCAGCAGAATTCAAAGGCCCGGTTTGAGGCGGTTGGCGAGAGACGGCGCCAAGTCGTATGCAAAGACATTATCAGCTTGGCGTTCGGATTGCATCAGCCAGAAACCGGAAGTTCCGCCGCCTCGGTGGCAGAACAGAGATGTCGTCACGAAGCGGCAATTATCTACGAAGCCGGAAGCAAGGGGCGCGGCATACCTTGGGATAAAATCGATGGGCGTCGCACGCAGGAAGCCTGCAGAGAAGCTCTCAGCTATTCGCCGGATAATCGAATTTTAAAACTGATGTTGGCCAGAGGCCTGATCGTAGACAAAAAAACCGGAGAGGGTTGGGAAATTCTTGAAAACGGGGTTCGCAACAACGATGCGGTAGCGATGATGCTCGCACATGACATCTTCCACTACGGGATCGGCGTTGCCTTGGACAAAAAGGTTGCGACAGATCTAATGATGATCGCGGCGCAAGGAGGCAATCCTGCCGCCCAAAGTGTGCTGGGCTCGGCTTACTATTATGGTGATGGAGTGGAGCGGAATCTGACTGCGGCGGCGGATTGGTTGAACAAAGCAGGAAAAGACCGGCTGCCCGCCGCAACGACATTGCTTGGAATAATGCACTTTAACGGAGAGGGTGTATCACGAGACGACGCTCGGGCCGTTACCCTGCTCCAGAGTGTGCAGAAAGATGACTGTCTTGCAGATTTCTATCTTGCCATGGCCAGAGAAAGTAATCGCGGCGGATTCACTTATCACGGAACGGACGCCGAGCGATTCGGACTGAGCAGACAATATAGTCGAATTGCCGTAAGCTTGACGTGCCCGGCCGATATTCGACAATTCGCAAATACCAGAGCGAACAAGATTTACAGCCTTGATGTGGGTCGCAACTCTGGCCCCAAGGGCCCCGGCATTAGCAACTCGGTGTTCGAGCAAAGCTTCGCGCAGGCGGTCAGGTTGGGGCGTGACGCCATCAAGTTATCGGTTTGGGGAAGAAAAACTGGAATAATCAGCGAGGAGCTCAACCAAACCTTCGGAAGGATTAATAGTAATAATCTCCGTCAATGGCATGATGACTTGGAGAAAGAAAAAGATTGCAAACGTAATGGATATAATGGCGGTTACAGCCAGTCGGGCTGCTATTGATTTTATCCCTTCAAGAATGGACTGCAGAAGGGGAGCTCGACTAGCATCGCGCCAGCCGGACCGCTGCGACACGATCCTTCAGCGTCCGTTCCAGAATTCCTGCCGCGCGTTTTCCTGCATTGCGTGCAGGACGTGCTTCGCGTTTTCCTTCGATTGGTATTCATCGAACAGCGCGAACACCTGCCGCACCATGACGCTCATCGGATCGTCGCCAAGGTCTTGCGTCATCGACACCAGCCGCACGCCGGCCTTGCGCAGCCGGCGGACATGATATTCGAGCGCGAAGTGATCGCGGGCAAAGCGGCTGAAGGAATGGACCACGACCACGTCGAACGGCGCGCCGCCTGCCGTCGCCATGTCGAGTAGCCGCTGCAATTCAGGGCGCTTGTCGTCGGTCCCGGATAAGCCGGCATCAACGAACTCGGCGGCAACTTCCCAGACCCGCGCCTTGCAGAACGCCGTGCCCCGCCGCCGCTAATCGGGAATCGACAAGTCGCTTTCGGCCTGACGGCCCGTTGAGACGCGCAAATAAAGCGCGGCGCGCGACGCTGGCAGATTGGCAGTCGTGACGGCGGTGTTCACCGCCTTGCTCTCGGGCCTCGTGGAATTGCGGCGATTTCAGCATGGGTTTTTGCGGCCGTTCCGAATCCTCATTGAACAAGTCGCGCAGCGCACCCCCCTCTGCTACGGAGCTATCGTCGATCACCTTCGTCAATCATCCTAACTGATCAGGGTCATCTATGCCTCGTAACAGCATGAATGGCGATACAGATTTGCTTCTGGTATCATCCTTCGCAATACGGGGGGTTGACATGAAACTATGCTTCGCCGTTACCGAGTTCGCATCGGAGACGTTCTCTACCGGAGCGGCGGCGGAATGCCGCTCAGTTTTCAACCATTTCTGGCGAAAGAATTTGATCAACCGCGTCGTTACTGTGTTTTTAGTGATTTCAGCGGCATTTATTTTGCCCTCCAAGTCCGACGCGCAGGATGCCCTCACACACAACGAGATTTTCGAGCTACAGTTTCATCTGAGCCAGCTCGGCTACTACACGGGTAGTCCTGACGGACACGCCGGCCGACAGACAACAGCCGCCGTCAAGGCATACGGCACCGCGACCGGTGCCCGTGGCGAGATGTCAGAGACGTTACTTAGCCAGGTTCGTGAAGCCACCAAAGATATTGAGGGACTGGTAAAGGGCCATGGTGAGATCGATTTCCTCGTCTTCACAGATCAAGGTACGCCGCTGATATTCGCGGTTGAAAAGATCGGCCGAATTTACAAGGACGAAAGCCAGAAGATAATCCGCGACTATGATGTGGACGGGTTACCGATTTATTCGAACGTGTTCGCCGTTTCGCATGTCGACCCGACACTTGACATACCGTTGTTGGCGGGAGTCGCCTTCGGTTATCAGGTGCGGGTGCCCACGCCGCCATCCGGTGAGAGATTACAGATCAACCATGTAGTAGTTTGGCCCGAGAGGCTTGAAGACGGCAGTACAAAAACGTCCACGTATAGCTATGAGCATATCTATCTGAAGCGAGAGGGCAATCCGCGCTATTGGTTCCATCACTTTGAGAAGAAACCATCAGACCGCTACCAAGGAAATTGGGCCATACGGTTAGAGAATAGGGGCACTGTGCTGCTGTCCAGAACCTTCGTCCTGGGTACGCCCGCCGCATCAGCCGCTGGCTTGCAGTATCAAGACCTTCCCGCCGCAGTCAAAACCTATGCTGAGAATGTCCGCAACAGCTGTAAGGACTACAATCCGGGCGGGATCCCTGCCGACAAGATGTCAGGTATCACGCTGATTGCTCTGAGCGACAGCACTCCCGCCCTTCTCATCGATAATGAAGCTCTCTGCTCCGATCACTATTCCGGCGCGAATTGCAGCAACCGTGGCTGCGACGTGGTTGTCATGATCGAAGCGGACAAAGGATGGAAGGAAATCTTTCACGAGCATCTGTACGAGAAAACCTTCAATATCGTCAAAGATAGGAAACTGAAATCGATTGCGGCATCGGTCTACGCAGGCGACCCGCATTGTGGTGCCGCACCGGGCTCTAAATTTATGTCCAGCGATAGCTGCAGCGTGCGAATCCGCTATGAACACAAAACCTGGAACTGGCAAAAAGTCCGATAATTCGGCAATTCAGTTCAAAACCTATTCTTTCAGCGCCTGCCGCGAAGCGGCTTGCACGAACAATGCCTCGCGGAAACGCGCTCAAGCTGCGCGCAGATTGGAACTCTGAAGCGGAGCGCAAACAACAGGAGTTCGTCCACATCCTGAACCCCGTCATGGATGGGGTCGTCCCCATTTACTGCTTCGTAAATGAGACGGAGTCGAGGCCGCTGCCATGCGACGAAGATGACGGACAGTTTGGATTGTCGCAACGACGAGGGTCGCGCCAGCCGACAGCGCTGCACCAATGAAAAGGCTTGGCCATTGTCCGAAGTGCAAAAGGAAGGCGACGACCGCCAGGCGCCTACTTCATCTGCAACAACCGGCTTGTGGTGAAGGAGCACGGATGCCTCACGCCCGCTCTGTTTACTTCGGCAGAACCGAAGCGATCCAGGCTGAACATCGGCGACTTCCCGACAAGGCTCGCTCCTCGCCCGTACCTTTGAACGGGATATGAACCTCGGCCCATCCGCCCTGCGGGTTTTAACCCAGTTTCCACTCCACTGTGGTCCGCGGCGAGTGCCAGCCGCAACGCTCTCCGAGTCATTGGCTATTTCGGCGAATCCGCGATACATTAAGTCCTATGCGTGATTGCGCGTCCCAACGGTCAGCATTGCTCCTCGTGAGATGATCTCATCCGGTTCAAACTAGGGCGATTCATCCTCCCGATCGTCCAGTCCCGGATGCACTGCTCCGTCGTCTCGATGACGACGGAGCTTTTCTTCCCGGGCAGACGGGCTGGACGCAAGAAGATGTTGGCCTTCGGAAGAAACTCCGTGAGGCTCGACTGCGGCAACGGACAGTTTGCAGAGACCCAGCGACCGGATTTTCACCTCACACGCAACCACCGAGCTGTTGAGAGAGCGAACGGCCTGCTCATGCGCGCATCGAGATTGAGCTGCGGATGAACGGCGGCGGCATGGGAGTTCACTCTTGGACCAACGCAAGTCGCCACCGATCAGCTCACTGGCATAACTGGCCCGGTCCGACTCTCACGACAACGAAAGAGAAAACGCCATCAATCCGCGCACCGGGGCGCTCCTGTGCATTCATGCCGACGTCGTAGCCGCGGTGCGGGCGGCTTCAATCAGAAAGCCATCTGCGTACGTATGCGTCGATGAGCTCACGCACGGATTCGGACTTGATCACGAGGCCGAGGTCGATCATTTCCGCGCCGACGGACCGCGCATGGGTCTGCGCCGGCACCGGTCCGGGCACGAGCTGGTTGGCCTCTTCGCGGAAGAACACCGCCGCCACCACCCCTGCGAACCAGATGGAGCGCGCCGAGTCCCCGCGCGGGCGAAGCGGATCGTCGCGCATCACGAATACGGGGCTGCCGCTCGATCCGGGATATACAGCGGCGTCGATGAGGAATTGCTTGTGCCCCTCGAAGTCGAGTTCCAACGGCGTGGCCGTCGTGCCACGACGCAGGATTGGCATGAGGTTGACCTCATCCCACACCCCGCTGGGATAGCCGACAAACAGCACGTCCTCGAGCGCGTCGAAGCCTCGCACCGCTGCCACATCGGGAATGCGCTCGCTGTCGATCGCGTGGTAATACAACTGCACGCCGAGATCGCGCGCCGCGCGCTCGAGCGGTCGCAGCGGCACAATGGCCAGATCGATCTCGGGATCGGGATGGACAAACCACGCGGCGGGAAAGTCGTCGATATTGAGCTGAAAGCGCTGGCCGAATGCCGGCTTGCCCTCGTTTAACTGAGTGAACACCAAGCCGCCGCGGCGCACGCCTTCAACCAGATGGCGGTTGGTGACGACAAACGGCGTGCTTCCCCGCGGGTGGGCGTGGCTGAGGATGAAGGCCGTGCCGGAGCCGGCGCTGCCGTCTTCGAGTTCGGTATCCACTCGCACCGTGGAAAACAGCAGTTTTTTTGCGATCGAATCGATTTCCATGGGGTTCACGCGTGCGGTACGGCGCGCTGGTTCAAGCGCTCGATCGCCGCCACCGCCGCGCGCTGGGCTTCCTCGGCCTCGGCCTCGTTACCCATCATGGTCAGGCGGCCGAACGAACCGAAGGCCTTGACGTCCACCAGGGTGATATGCGCGGCTTTCTCGGCCTCATTGGCGGCATACATGATATAGCCCGCCGGCTCGACCTCCAAGATGAACATGCTTTTACCGGGCAGGATCATCGAGCCCTTGCGCAATTGGCGATTTATCAGGGTGGCGTGGTCAGGTGTGATGGCGCGGATGATCTCGTTCCACGCCACCTTGCAGCGCAGCCGCGAATCCATGGTGGTGTTGAGCTGCCGCAGGATCAGTTCGCCCGCGGCGAGCACCTCGCTCTGGTTGCGGAAATGGAGTTCCATCGAGCCGAAAGCGCGCTCGACGACTTGCTCGCCCATGCGCACGTTAGTTTTTTTCAGCGCGATGTCCGAGAGGTTGTGCACCGCCATGCCGGGCGCGACCTCGATCCACATGCAGGCATCGCCGGGCACCGGCAGAAAGCCCTGTGAGGACGTCGCGATATAGGACGCCAGCTGCGGCTGCAGTGCGTCCATAAACACGTAGGTGCGCAGGGTGATCTTCATTCTCAGCCCACCCTCACCGCGTCAGGCTCATGTAGAGCATGGGCAGTTTTTCCGGCAGGCGTTCGACCTGATCGATGACGGTGAAGTTTTTCAAGCCGAAGATGCGCGACACGTACTGGTCGGCATGAGGGTCGAGCGACAGCGCATATACCGTGATGCCCTGGCGGCCGAGTTCTTCCACGGCGGCCTTGGCGTCGTGGCGCAGGTATTGCGGATCGGTCACATCGTTGTCGGCCGGCTCGCCGTCGGTGACGACGAACACCACGCGCTTGCTCTTGGGTTGCTGCGACAGGTAATGGGCCGCATGACGCAGGGCGGCGCCCATGCGGGTGGAGAGCCGCCCTTTCATCCCAGCCAGCCGCGCCTTGACCAGATCGTCATAGGGCTGGTCGAAATCCTTGAAGCGTTGGTAATGCACATCGTGCCGGCCGTCGGAACAAAAGCCGTGAATGGCGAACGGGTCGCCGATGCGGTCCAGCGCACCGGCAAGCAATACCGTAGCCGCGCGGGTAAGATCCATCACGGTATAGTCGTGGCCGCGCACCTTGTCGTTGGACGATTCAGACGTGTCCAGCAGCACCAGCACCGCCAGATCGCGCAGGGCGCGCTTGTAGCGCATCATGATGCGAGGATCGTGCTGTTGGCCGATGCGGATATCGATCATCGCGCGTACCGCGGCGTTGATGTCGATCTCGTCGCCGTCCTCCATGTGGCGGATACGCTGCATGCCCTGCGGCACCATCGATTCGATCAGGAACTTGAGCCGCGAAATCACCGGCTTGTGCTCGAGGATGATGCCCTCGATCACCTCCAGCTCGCCGAGCTGCGGATGGTATTCGAGCAACGTCACCCAATTGGGCCGCTCGAGCTGGATCTGATAGTCCCATTCGGGATAGTGATAGGGCTCGGAAACTGGAGGACGGCCTTCGAGCGAGTTGATGCTCACGTTTTCCTGGTCGAGATAGAATTCGGTGGGAAGCTCCCACACTTCCTGCGCATCGTCGCCGGCGAACTCGACGTCCACCTCGTTGACCATTTCCATCACGTTGACTTTTTTGCGCACCTGCTGGCGGGTCTCCCAGGTGGCGGCCATCACCTGCGCCTCGTCGTATTCCTCCAGGAACCAGACGGCGCGGTTGTCGTCGCGGTAGATGGCGCTGAGCCCGTCGGTGAGCTTGTTGTAGGTCGGCAGGTCGAGTTCAAACAGGCGATGCGATAAATCCACGCCGAGATTCCAGCTCACCTGATTGCTGTCCAGGTCGGCCTGGGCGCGAAACGCGGCCACGCCCTCCCGCACGAAGGGGTGCGGATCGGTCGAGTCGAGGTCGAGCAGCGCGCGGGCGAGGCGGTCGAGCAACTCGCCGACGGTCGCCGGCTGGGCCGAATAGTCGAATACCGGATGCAGCGCCAACCAGGCCTCGCGCATTCCGGGGAATTTGCGAATCGCGAGTTCTTCCACTCGCGCATCCTCGAACAGCTCGATCAGCGCCATCTGCACCGGCAGCAACTGCTGCATCGACAACGGGTGCTGCGTGAACACCAGATGCGCGGCGCAATGGTTGGCGGCGGCGCGGTAGATCTCGAGCGCGCTGACGACCTGCCCGGGCGCAGTCGCATCGCCTTGGGGTTTGTAGTCGTCATAGGCGTCCGCGATATAGATGACATAATGCTCGATGTACGGCTTGAGCCCTTCGCGGCTTTCGTAATCGCCGGCGGTAGGTCGCAGAAAAAAATCGCGGCCCCAGATCGCGCGCATGTAGATGTTGAGCCGCCTCTGGATGTCGACGAACAGCGTGCCCTTGCGCTCTTGCTGCAGCACTGCCTGCGCATCGGCGCTGTTCAGCCCGAAATAGGCCGCCTGCCCTTCGAAATCGGTTTTGTACGCCTGCGCGCCCCATTGCACCCAGCGGCGCAGGCCTCCCAGCGTAAGCTGATTGAGCAGGCGATCGAGGTTTTCCAGCATCGGCCGCAAGCCGCGCGGAGCCTGCGCCGCCACGATCTCCAACACCTTCAGATAGTTGCGAAACAGATCGGGATCGCCTACGCGGTGCGCCACTATCGGCGCGGTGCCGACGATCAACCCCAGCACCTGTCCCGATGTCTTGGACGCCATGCCAAGCAGGAAGTTCACCAGATCGGGCAGCAACTCCTCGCCGATCGCCCGCGCCACCTCCGGCATCGACTGGATGAAGCTGACCACCAACTCCTCGCCGCGACCGAGCTGATGCAGCGCCAACGCGCCCTTGAGATAGTTGTCCAGCCCTCGCGGGCTCATGGCCCTCGCCGCCTCGTTCCAGGAAGCGCGCAGCAGTTCCTGCGCACCGCCGGGCAGTTCGTCGAGGAGTTCCTGAAATTCGTCGAGGTGGATGGCCATGATGTGTAAATTCGGACTGCCTGGCGATGCTGACCCCGGCCGACCTCAAGTTTCCTTTTCCCCTCGCGTCTTCAACTCGTCAGAGACGTTCAGAAATACGTCGTCACCGCGGAATCGAGCGCGTCGCGCATATCGGGATCGTCGGTGATCGGGCGCACCAGCGCCACCCGACAGGCCGCCAGGGGCGCGACGTCGCGGGTAATCAGCGATCCCGCGTAGATCAGCATGCGGGTGGAAATGCCTTCATCCAGCCCATGACCTTTGAGATTGCGCGCGTGCTCGGCGATGTGCACCAGCTTTTTCGCGGCGTCCAACGCAACGCCGCTCTCGTGCGCGACGATCTCGGCCTCTACCTCATGCTCCGGATAGTTGAAGTCGAGAGCGCCGAACCGCTGCTTGGTCGACTGCTTCAGATCCTTCATCAGCGACTGGTAGCCAGGGTTGTATGAGATGACCACCTGGAAATCCGGATGGGCCTCGACGATCTCGCCCTTTTTCTCGAGCGGCAGAATGCGACGCGCATCGGTCAAGGAGTGGATCACGACCGTGGTGTCCTGCCGCGCCTCGACCACTTCGTCGAGATAGCAGATCCCGCCGAAACGCGCGGCCATGGTCAACGGCCCGTCCTGCCAACGGGTGCCGTTGGCGTCGAGCAGGAAACGGCCGACCAGATCGCTGGCGGTCATGTCTTCGTTGCACGCGACAGTGATCAGCGGCTTGCCGAGCTTCCACGCCATGTATTCGACGAAGCGCGTCTTGCCGCAACCCGTCGGACCCTTGAGCATCATCGGCATGCGGACCGAATAGGCGGCCTCGTAGAGGCTGACTTCATCGGCCACCGAACGGTAATAAGGCTCCTTGGCCACGCGGTAGGCATCGAGCGCGGCAGGAGAAGAGCCGGCCGTATCCGCGGGCGCCGGACGCACGGCGCTGCTGCCGAGCGCGCCGGGGGCGGCAGGCGTGTGGAAGGCAGGGTCGCGTCTAGGCAGATAGCCGCGCTGGGAGGGGTCGTTACGCATGATCAACTTCCTGCAAAAATTCAATCCGGCCAAATGCGCTCGGGAAACAACTCCTCGACGCTGGGGGGCGGCTCTGCCGCCAGCGAATCCGCGGGCGCGGACGCGGACGCTTTTTTGGTGGAGTTGGCCGAGGTCGAGCGCGGCGTCTTGTTTGCCTCCACCTTGTTGTTGTCTGCCTCCGCCTTGCCGGAAGAGGCAGGCTCCGCACCGGTCTTGGCCTGGCGGACGCTGCTGGCGAGCTTGTCTTTGATGCTGGTCATTCAAGGATCTCCTCAATGAGGCCGTCGATCTCCTCGACGGCGCTTTGCCCGCGAACCCCCAACTGGTACGCCGACACGCCCTCAAGCGCAGCGGTCTTGTAGATGCCGCGGCGGCGCACCGGAGTGCGCAGGACCGGCAGGCCGAACTCGGCCAATGCCTCCTGCATCGCCGCCGACAGCGCGCTGCGCGCCTCGATCTGGTTCAGCAGCAGGTAGGCACGCAGCCGCGGATTGAGCCGCCTCGCTTCATCGATGTCCTGCGGCAGCCGGATGCTGGCCCACAGATCCACCGGCGAGGGCAGCACCGGAATGACGGCGACGTCGCAGCTTTGCAGCGCCAGAGCCGCCGCTCGGCTATCGACCGCAGGCGGGCAGTCCAGCACGACGAAGGGATAGGCGCGAAAGTCACGCCGCAGATCGATCGCTCCCGCGCCTACGCGCAATTGCTTGACGGTGGCGGGAAAGGACTGCGTACCGGCGGCGGCCCATTGCGTGGCCGAGCCTTGCGGATCCAGATCGACAACCACGGACGCCGCTCGCCGCGTCAGACCAGCGCCGAGGTGCATCGCAACGGTGGTCTTGCCGGCGCCGCCCTTCTGGTTGATTACCGCGATGACCAGCGGACTGCCCATCGCTCACTCCCCGCGCCCGGCCAGAGCAGCGATACGCCCGGCGAACCGTTCGTCCTCGGCGCTCAATACGTCACCATCAGCCGCTCCGATCGTGACATTGACGTAGGTGGTGCCGAAGTTGATGTTCTGCGGATGGCGTTGAACCTCCTCCGACAACGCCGACAGCGCGTCGAGGAAGGCGCGGGTCTGCGCATACTGCGCAAACGCGAAGCGGCGAAACAACGTGGGCGGTTTGTCGCGGCGCTCCCAACCTTGGAAATCATCAGTCATCGGCGTCCTACCCCGGGTTCGATCTGGTTACGTGGTCGAGATGCGCTCGCGCCTCCTGTAGAAAATCTTCGAACAGCGACGCGGTGTCTTGGCCGCGTAGCCAGCGCGTATAGGTCAGTGCGTTCGCCCGACGGAAGGCCTTGACCTCGGGCCACGGTCATGCAGTCC
>NZ_MKRN01000210.1:27460-27708 GCF_001896955.1 Nitrobacter sp. 62-13
CGCCGCAAGGCGTCATACCGGGCAGGATTCGCCACCCCACTAAACGCTCGGCCCACCCTGGTTGCTCCGCCCCGGCGCACGGATGGCGCGTCAGTCCGGCATCTCCTGACCGGCGTGCGAGCACGCTCGGTTGGGACACTGCTGCACGCCGCCATCTCGCGATTGAACACGCGCGCCGGCCAGCCCAGGATTCGCCGATCGATCGCCATGGTGCGCTCCGCGCAGGATCAGCTGCGGGTGGACGTGAT
>NZ_MKRN01000211.1:0-27584 GCF_001896955.1 Nitrobacter sp. 62-13
CGCCGGCGATTTCCCTGGCGATCCTCATCGCCGTTTCGGTCTGCCGGACGTGATTGACCGTGACCGGATAGCCGCGCCTGAACCTGACGTCGATCCTCGTTCCGGTCGTCAGCGCCACGCCGGCGGCGACCTCGCGTATCCGCTTCTCCATCTGGTCGCGCACGTCGGCCTTCAGGGTTCGGACGGTGCCGCCGAGTTCGACGGTTTGCGGAATGACGTTGCGGGTGCTGCCCGCATGGAACTCGCACACCGAGATTACCGCCGATTCCAGCGGATCGACGTTACGCGACACGATCGATTGCAGGGCGACGACAAGCTGCGATCCTGCCAGCACCGGATCGATGCAGAGATGCGGCCGCGCGGCGTGGCCGCCGTGACCCTCGATCCGGAAATCGACGGCGTCGGTCGCCGCCATGATCGGACCCGGCCGGATGGCGAAGGAACCGAGCGGGACGCCGGGAAGGTTATGCATGCCAAAGACCTGATCGATCCTGAAACGATCCATCAAGCCGTCCTTGATCATCGCGGCGGCGCCGGCTCCGCCCTCCTCGGCCGGCTGGAAGATCACGACGGCCTCGCCGGCGAAATTCCGCGTCTCCGCGAGATAGCGCGCGGCGCCAAGCAGCATCGCGGTGTGGCCGTCATGGCCGCAGGCATGCATCTTGCCGGGCGTCTTCGAGGCGTAAGGCAGGTTGGTTTCCTCGTGAATCGGCAGCGCATCCATGTCGGCGCGCAGGCCGATCACGTTGACCGCGCCATCGGCAGCGGCCTTCCTGCCCTTGATGACGCCAACGACGCCGGTCCGGCCAAGTCCGGTCGCAACCTCGTCGCAGCCGAACTCCCGCAAGCGGTCCGCCACGAACGCCGCGGTGCGGCGCACGTCGTACAGCAGTTCCGGATGCTCGTGGATGTCCCGACGCCAGTCAGCGATATCGGACTGCAGATCGGCAACGCGGTTGACGATGGGCATAGCGGGGTTCCGGTCGGCCGGGACTGAATTCTATATCCATTACCTCTTACCATGACGCGACGGGCCGCCCAATACGCTGATTTTACGGCGATCGACGCCGCGTCGTGCCATGGCGATCCAAGTCATGGGTAACGGTTTCGTCATCGCGCCCGATGCACGCGCGGGAATAAATCTGCATGTTCCCCGGTCAGGTCTGCATGCCCAATGACGGGCGTGGGAGACCTCCGATGAGCCGCAACCACAATCATGACGGCGACGGTGTCAGCCGCCGCAAGGTGCTGGAATGCATGACATGGGCCGGTACGGGCGTGCTCTGGACCCTTGCCGGCGGCGTGCCGCAATCGCTCGGCATCGTCGGATCGGCGCAAGCCGCCGAAGCATCCGCATCCGCCCTCACCTTCCTGCAGATCAGCGACAGCCATGTCGGCTTCGACAAGGCCGCCAACCCGCACGCGCTCGCCACGCTCGAGGAGGCGATCGGCAAGATCAAGACGCTGCCAGTAAAGCCGTCCTTCATGATCCATACCGGCGATATCACCCACCTGTCGAAAGCCTCGGAATTCGACGACGCCGAGCGCATCATCTCGCAATCGCGGCTCGACGTGCACTACGTGCCGGGCGAGCATGATTTTATCGATGAAGAGGTCAGACTGTATCGCGAGCGTTATGGCCGCGGCACCAAGGGCGCGGGCTGGTATTCCTTCGACGCCAACGGCGTGCACTTCATCGGCCTCGTCAATGTCGTCGATCTCAAGGCCGGCGGTCTCGGCAATCTCGGCGCTGAGCAACTGGCGTGGCTCGCGGACGATCTGACAGGTCGCTCGAATTCTCAACCGATCGTAGTGTTCGCGCATATCCCGCTATGGAGCGTTTATCCGACCTGGGGCTGGGGCACCGACGACGGCGCGCGGGCGCTCGACCTGCTCAAGGGTTTCGGTTCGGTGACCGTGCTCAACGGCCACATCCATCAGGTGATGCAGAAGGTCGAAGGCAACGTCACGTTCCACACCGCGCGCTCGACCGCCTTTCCGCAACCCGCGCCGGGCGCCGCGCCCTCGCCCGGGCCGATGAAGGTCGCCGACGACAGGCTGCGCAGCCTGCTCGGCACCGCCAGCATCATCTTCAAACCCGGCGAGGAGCGCCTCGCCATCATCGATACGCCGCTGCAAGGCTAAGGATCGTATGATGTCCCTGAACTTGCGCACAAGCGCCATCCGGCTTGCGGCGGCTGCCGCGCTTGCAATGCAAATGTCCGCTGCCCATTGCGAGGAAGCGTCGGTGACGATCGACAATTTCACCTTCGAACCGGCGCAACTGACGGTGAAGGCCGGCACGACGGTGACATGGACCAATCGTGACGACATTCCGCATACGGTGGTTTCCGCCGGTCAATTCCGCTCCAAGGCACTGGATACCGACGACAAATACTCGTTCACCTTCACCCGCGCCGGCGACTACAAATATTTTTGCTCGCTGCACCCGCATATGGTGGGAATGATCAAGGTTGAGTAACGGCCAAAAGCGAGGCATCACCTCGGTGCCCGGGCAGCGCCCCGCTGCCCGAGCCCACCCGGCTGCGAACACCACGATGCTGTTTGGCTCACCCGGAGACGATCAGACAAAAGCGCGGCGCTTTCGCGACGCGGCCCTGCCCTATCTCGACGACGTCTACACCGTCGCGCGCTATCTCCTGCGTGATCCCGCCGACGCCGAGGACGCCGTTCAGGAATGCTATCTGCGCGCGTTGAAGCATTTCGACACTTACCGCGGTCCGGCGATCAAGCCGTGGCTGCTCGCGATCCTGCGCAATGTCTGTCACGCCGAATTCACTCGCCGCGCCAGGTCGGCCGCAACGGCCATCGATGACCTGCCCGAAAGCGGCGAGGCCACCGCGCCGTTGTGGCAGGAGACCGAGGATACGCCGGAAACGCAGGCGCTGCAAAAACGCGACGCGAACTCAATCCAGCGGATGATCGCAGCGCTGCCAGAACCGTTCCACGAGACGTTCGTCCTGCGCGAAATCCAGAATCTGTCCTATCGCGAGATCGCCGAGATTGTCGATGCGCCGGTCGGCACCGTCATGTCGCGCCTCGCGCGGGCGCGCGCCATGCTGCGGTCGGCATGGCTCGCGGAAGAGGAGCCATCCAGATGACCTGCGATGAATCAGACATCCTTCTGCACGCGCTGATCGACGGCGAACTCGATGCCGGTCACGCGCGCGAGGTCGAAAACCATATCGCCACCTGCGCACGCTGCGCGGCCGCACTCAGGACCTACCGTGATATGAAGGCAGCCATTGCTGCCGAGGACATGCGCTTCACCGCGCCTGCGCACCTGCGCCAACGGATCGAGGCGGCAATGCCACAGCCGCGCGGCACCAGCCGCCGCTCGCTGCTTGCAGGTTTCGCCATGGGCTCCGCCGTCTCCGCAATGGCGGCGACCGGCATCGTCGCGATCGTGCTGCGCACCGACGACGAGCAGCGTCTCGCCTCGGAAATCGTCTCGGCGCATCTGCGATCGCTGCAGGCGGGGCATCTGACCGACGTGCTCTCCACCGACCAGCACACGGTCAAACCGTGGTTCAACGGGCGGCTCGACGTATCGCCGCCGGTGATCGACCTGACGGCGCTTGGCTTCACGCTGATCGGCGGACGGCTCGATTATATCGATGGGCGGGCCATCGGCGCGGTCGTCTACAAGCGGCGCGCGCACGTCATCAATCTCTTCGTCGCTCAAACGCCAAACGCCACGCACAGCCCCGCGCGCACCGAAGATGTGCAGGGCTTCAACATCCGCCGCTGGCGCGACCACGGTCTGAACTTCTGGGCGGTGAGCGATCTCAATGCCGACGAGCTTGCCGAATTCAGCGACAAATTCGAGAAGGCGATGCAGGCGAACGGGAACGGCTAAGGCATCATCCGCAGGCTCAATCAAAAAGGACAAAGCCAAAGCCTTTCGCTTCTGACGGAATCAGAAGCGGACTCCAAGCATCAGGCCGATTTGCGGACGGCGTTGTCCATCAGCGTTTTGCCGAGCGACCAGATCGCGCCGGGGACCTGATGACTCGCGGCTATGACGCTGTCGAACGAGGTCTCGATCCACTTGCAGTCTTCGTCGTTGATGATGAGCGGCGGGAGCAGCTTGATGGTATGGCTGCCGTGACCGGAGACCTGGGTGAGGATCTTGTGATCCTTGAACAGCGGCACCGTGATGAGCTGACAGAACAGACCTTTGTTGGCGGTTTCCAGCAGATTCCATGATGCGCGCAGCCGCAGCGATTTCGGCGGCCCGAACTCGATGCCGATCATCAACCCCTTGCCGCGCACCTCCTTGAGAAGTTCGTAACCCGGCACCATGCGCGCCAGCGCCTGGCGCAACTCCTCGCCGCGCCTGGCCGCGTTCTCGATCAGCTTCTCGGCCTTCAGCACTTCAAGTGTCGCGATGCCCGCCGCCATCGCAAGATCGTTCTTGGCGAAGGTCGAGCCGTGCACCACGGCGCGATCCATGCGGTTGAATATCTTGTCGAAGATATGCTTACGGGTCAGCACCGCGCCGATCGGCACATGACCGCCGGACAATGCCTTGGCCAGCAGCACCATGTCGGGTTCGACATTCCAATGCTCGACGGCAAGAAAACGTCCCGTACGGCCGATGCCGGTCTGAACTTCATCCGCCACGAACAGCGTGCCGTATTTCCGACACAGCGCGGCCGCTCCCGGCAGGAACTCGTCGCTCGGTATGTTGACGCCCTTGCCCTGGATCGGCTCGACGATGAAGGCAGCAACCCGTCGCGACGACAGCACCTGCTCCAGCGCGGCCAGATCGTTGAACGGAATGACGCCACAGTCCGGAAGCAGAGGATCGAACCCGCCGCGGAAATTCTTATCGTCAGTCAGGGACAGCGCGCCGTAGGTCAGCCCGTGATAGGCATGACCGCAGTAAACAATGCCGGTCCGCCCGGTGGCGACACGCGCGAACTTGATCGCGGCCTCGACGCTTTCCGCCCCCGAATTCGCAAAAAACACCTTGTCGAGGTAGGGAACATGAGCGAGCAGCCGCTCGGCGAGAATGCCGGCCAGTGTCGAGACATCCATCTGCACGAGATTCGGCAGGTCGCTGTCGAGCACGCTTTTGAGGGCATCCCGCAGCACGGGATGGTTCCGCCCAATCGCAAAAACGCCAAATCCGCTGAGTAGGTCAAGGTAACGGGCGCCCTCGCGATCGACCAGATATTGACCGTGACCGCTCTGGAAACCGACGTCGTAGCCGATGGTCTTCAGAACTCTGACGAGCTGTTCATTGAGGTGACGGACATGCATCGCGCTACGCTGCGCCTGCCGTTCCACAAACATCTCGGAAACGTCTAGATTTGGATATAGCATCCGCTACATACTTCGGTTGATGGCGGTTTCGTCAACTGAAAAGCACATTTGACTTTTCAACTGATCCCCGACCCACTTAAGCACAGGCTTGAAGATATGTTTCAGCGCCCAGGACATACCATGCATACTCTAAATTATTGCAGAATTCTCGCCACTACCTCTCTCGTCGCAGCAGCGCTGGTGACGGCGGGATTCGGGCCGGCCGGAGCGGCCGATCCGACCGGCGATTGGCGCGTTGCCGATGGCGTTGCCAATATTCGCGTCGCCGAATGCAACGGCGCGATGTGGGGAGTCGTTGCCTGGGAGAAACAGCCCGGCGGCGTCGACCAGAACAATCCCGATGTCTCGAAAAGAAGCCGGCCGACGCTCGGAATGCCAATTCTCCTTGATATGAAAAAGAAACCGGAGAAGGAGGAGTGGGACGGTCAGGTCTATAATGCCAAGGACGGCAAACTTTACGAGTCCTCGATCAAGCTTGCATCGCCCGATCAGCTCCAGATTGAAGGCTGCGTGCTCGGTTTCCTGTGCGGCGGTGAAACCTGGACTCGCGTATCCGGCCCGATTCCCAGCAGTCCATCCAACAATCCCGCCAATCCTCCCGCAAGCGGCACTGCCAAGGGCGCGCCGAAAGCAGGCATGGCGAAGACCACGCCGCCGAAGCCCCATGCCAAGACCACCGGTCAAAAGACAACAGCGACCGCCACGCCGGCCGCCACCGCGCCGACCGATCCTGTGGGCGATATCTGCCTACTTCCCGACATTGCGGGGACGGCCCATGAGCGCGGGCTGAAATAGCAGCACTGCCGCGAGCGTCGTCACGAGCGACAGCGCCAGCAGCTTGCCCATGCTCGCCGTGCCCGGATGGCTCGACAGCCACAGGCTGCCGAACGCGGTCGCGGTGGTCAGCGCGCTGAAGAAGATCGCCCGCGTCAGGCTCGATTGCAGCAGATTCGTTTTACCGGAACGCCAGGCGGTGACGTAGTATATCTTGAACGCCACGCCGACGCCGAGCAGCAGCGGCAGCGCGACGATGTTGGCGAAGTTGAGCGGAAGCCCGATCAGGACGCAGATTTCCAGGGTCACCGCTCCTGCGACCAGAAGAGGCACCAGCGTCAGCAACACGTCGGTGATTCGGCGCAGCGCCAGCCAAAGCAGGATGCTGATCGAGGCCAGCGCCCACAGCCCCGCCTCGATAAAAGCCCTCACGATGGTGTCGCCGGATTTGAGAATCGAGACCGGGCCGCCGATTGCGGTCGGCTCTGCGGCGAGCACGGCGCTGGCAAACTTGCGCAGCGTATCATTGTTGTCCGGATCGCCGCGCGGCAACGCTTCGACACGCATGACGCCGTCGCTCTTCCAGAGCTTCACGAAATCCGACGGCAAGGATTTCAGGCTGATAGGTTCGGCCTTCAACGAACTTCGAATCTGCTCGAACATCAGCTTGAGCGGTTCGACGAACACGGCCTGAACTTTCTCGCGGGTGGCCTGGTTCGACTCGGCCAACCGGGTGAGATCGTCGGCCAGTCGCCTTGCGGCGGCAGCGCCCGGCCCCTGATTGCCGCTGGCGGCCTTTCGCAGGCTATCGGCGGCCTCCTTGAGCGCGCTGACATTCTCCTCGTCGGAGGGCGGCGGATCGATCGAATCCGGATCGAGCGCAGGACCGAGAACCTTGGCGCCCTGCGCGATCAGCTTGAGCTTCTCCGGCTGATCGGCGGGGACAAAGCTGTCGAGCCCCCTGGTGCGTGCGACTTCAGGCACCTTGGCCAGCCGGGCCTCGACCTGCTTCGCCTCCTGCTCGGACTTGACCATCACGTTGATGGCGTTCGTGCCGGTCTCCGGATCTTTCCGCAAATCCAGATACGTCGCGATCGATTCGACCTTGGCGCTCCTCAGGTGGATCGGATTGAAATCGAACCGCAGGAAGTAGAGCGCGGGTGCGCCGAGAATCACGACCGCAAGCGTACAGCCGACGATCGCCACGCGGTGCTCTTCGAGAAAATGGTCGAGCGGCGCCAGAAACGCGTAGCCGACCGCTTCTTTCTCGCCCGGCGGATTCAGAAGACGCAGCAGCGCCGGAAGCACGGTAATGCTTGCGAAAAAGGCAACCAGCATGCCGACGCCGGCGATCTTGCCGAGTTCCGAAACGCCCTTGTAATCGGTCGGCAGGAACGACAGGAAACCCGCCGCCGTCGCCATCGCCGCCAGCGACAACGGCACGGCCGAACGCTTCGCCGCGATCAGCAGCGCCGCTTGCAGATCGTTGGTCTTGAAGCGCTCGGAGCGGTAGCGGACGCTGTACTGAATGCCGAAGTCGACGCCCAACCCGATGAACAGGACGGCGAACGCGATCGACAAGAGGTTGAGCGATGTCACCATCATGAGGCCGAGCGCCGTCGTGATCGACAGCCCGATGAACAGCGTCACGAACACGGCGAAGATGATTTTCGGCGAGCGCAGCGCGAGCCAGAGAATCACCAGCACCACCAGCACCGTGCCGATGCCGTTGGCGACCGCGCCCTCCTGCACGGTGGCGAATTCCTCGTTGGCGATCGGAACCGGCCCGGTCAAACGGACGCGGGCGCCGAACTTGCCGGCGATATCCAGATCGGCGGCGGCCTGGCGGATCGCATCGGTGGCATCCTTGCCGGGTTCGAGCGCGTTGAAATCGAGGTACGGCTTGACCTGGATCAGCGAACGGCGATCGGAATCGGTCAGCGGCTTGTCGCTGGCGAGTTCACGCCAGGAAAAAAAGCCGGCCCCTTTGGTCAGCACATCCTCGACGCTCTGAGCGATCAGGGAGAAGGGCCGCGCGGTACTGTCCAGCGCAAACTGACCCCGTTTCAGGCCGACAAGCGCCGTTTCAAGCGCTCCCGTCAATCCGCGCAAACTCGGATCGCCGGCCATGATCTCAACCAGCGGTGCGGCCTCGCCGAATTGACCGGTGACCTGCCTGACCTCGTCGGTCGGCAGAAAGAGGAGACCATTGCGCGCAAAAAACGGCCCGCCGCCGAGCTGCTGAACGGCTTCGAAATGATTGTGGTCGCTGGCGAGCTTCGCCGTCAGCATGGCGCCGGCCGCTCCGGCAAACTCGGCAGTCGGGGCCTCCACGACCGCAAGGATCAGCCTTTCCTGGTCAAAGGCTTTCTCGAAAGCGATGTCGCGCTGCCGCCAATCCAGGCTTGGCGAGATCAACCTATTGATATCAGTGTTGATTTCAAAATTTCTCGCGGTATAGAAGACCGCTCCGACCGCCAGCACGATCGCGACCAACGCGGTAGCCAAGGCAAATCGTGTGCAAGTCTTAACGATTGAAACAACAATACCTGTCAGCACATTCTTTCTTTCTGCTACCGCAATACGTAAAAGGCGCGGAATTCCGGCCGGATTCTTCCGCCTGATTAGTGGTTTTGTACCCTGTTGTCTTCAGGAGCTTGGACAAAGTGGCCGCAGTTTTGATTTGGGATGATTGCCGGGATGATTCGGCTTCAAGTCGGTCGCCTTGATATAAGGCTGCATCGCAGATGACAAAGTGACGAACCGGTGAGGCTTCGAAACTGATTACGTATCATAGTACCGGATTTTGCTTTCCGACGTGGATCCGCAGCGGCCGAGGGTCTGTTTTGGGTGTTTTGCCCGAATCAAGGACCGTGTAAGTCATGGCGAGTTCCCGGGAGACGCCCGTTAGATTAAACACCTGTGACTTTTCTTGAAGACAAGTGTGATTTTAAGAAGAAAACGTTCGGACTATATGGAGTCAGGTATAATGCGTAAGGTGCAAATTGACTGACATTCGCCCAATTGAAATCCTTCTGGCGCAGCCGCGCGGATTCTGCGCAGGCGTCGTTCGCGCGATCGATATCGTGGAGCGCGCGCTGGAGAAGTACGGACCGCCCGTATACGTTCGCCACGAGATCGTTCACAACAAATACGTCGTCGAAAGCCTGAAGAACAAGGGCGCGATCTTCGTCGAGGATCTGTCCGAGGTTCCGCCGAAAGCCGTGACCGTTTTCAGCGCTCACGGCGTTGCCCGGAGCGTGGAGGAAGAGGCTGCCACGCGCGGCTTGCCGGTCCTCAACGCCACCTGCCCGCTCGTCAGCAAGGTCCACAACCAGGGCAAGCGCTACGTATCAAAGGGACGGACCTTGATTTTGATCGGCCATGCCGGTCATCCCGAGGTCGAGGGGACCATGGGACAGGTTCCCGGCCCCGTTTTGCTGGTTCAGGACGTCGACGACGTCGCAGCCCTGACGTTGCCCGCCGACACGCCGGTCGCCTATATCACCCAGACGACGCTCAGCGTCGATGATACCAAGGACATCATCCTCGCGCTGCAGCAGCGTTTTACGGATATCCAGGGGCCTGACACACGGGATATCTGCTATGCAACACAAAACCGGCAATCTGCGGTAAGAGATCTCAGCAAGCTGGTGGACGTTATCCTGGTCGTCGGAGCGACCAATAGTTCCAATTCGAATAGGCTGCGTGAAATCGGCACCGAAGTCGGAGTTGCAAGTTATCTCATCTCCGACGGAAGCGAACTCAACGCAGAGTGGGTGAAGGACGCGAAAACCGTGGGCATCACCGCTGGCGCATCCGCGCCGGAAGTGCTTGTCGATGACGTCATCGAGGCCTTGAGGCGCATAGGTCCGGTGGCCGTCTCGGTGCTGCCGGGGCGTGAAGAAAACATCGAATTCCGGCTTCCATCCGAACTCACCTCAGCCTGATCCCTTTCAAATTTCAGACTGGTAACTCCAGAAAGAACACTTGTGATGGCAATACCGTTTTTTAAGGAACTGAAGATCGGCGGTTATCTGATCAAGCAAAAGCTGAAGGGCCGCAAGCGCTATCCGCTGGTGCTGATGCTGGAGCCGCTGTTCCGCTGCAATCTTGCCTGCGCCGGATGCGGCAAGATCGATTATCCCGATGCGATCCTCAACCGCCGCATGACCGCCCAGGAATGCTGGGACGCGGCGGAAGAGTGCGGCGCGCCGATGGTCGCCATTCCCGGCGGCGAGCCGTTGATTCACAAGGAGATCGGCGAGATCGTGCGCGGACTTGTCGCGCGCAAGAAGTTCGTCTCGCTCTGCACCAACGCGCTGCTCTTGGAGAAGAAGCTCGATCTGTTCGAGCCTTCCCCGTACCTGTTCTTCTCGGTCCATCTCGATGGCCTTAAGGAGCACCACGATAAGTCCGTATGTCAGGAGGGCGTGTTCGATCGCGCCGTCTCCGCGATCAAGGCGGCGAAGGCGCGCGGCTTCACCGTCAACGTGAACGCCACGATCTTCGACAATTATCCAGCCGACGAGATCGCAAAATTCCTCGACTTCACGGCCGAGCTTGGCGTCGGCGTCTCGATGTCACCGGGCTACGCCTATGAGCGTGCCCCCGATCAGGAGCACTTCCTGAACCGCACCAAGACCAAGAAACTGTTCCGCGACGTGTTCGCGCTCGGCAAGGGCAAGAAGTGGAACTTCATGCACTCCGGGCTGTTCCTGGACTTCCTGGCCGGCAATCAGGAATATCATTGCACGCCATGGGGGATGCCCGCGCGCAACATCTTCGGCTGGCAGAAGCCCTGCTACCTGCTCGGCGAGGGTTACACCAAGACCTTCAAGGAACTGATGGACACCACCGACTGGGACTCCTATGGCACCGGCAAGTACGAAAAATGCGCCAACTGCATGGCGCATTGCGGTTACGAGCCGACCGCGGCCACTGCGGCGCTGAACAATCCGCTCAAGACGATGTGGGTTGCGTTGCGCGGGGTCCGGACCACAGGTCCGATGGCGCCCGAGATCGACCTCTCCAAGCAGCGACCGGCGCAGTACATCTTTGCCGAGCAGGTGCAGAAGAAGCTGTCTGAGATCCGCAAGGACGAAGCCGCGGCCGCCGCCGCAAAACAAGCTGCCAAGGAGCAGAAGGCTTCCACCGCGGCCTGAGCGCGGCCGACTGCACGTATCTGATACAACAACTCTGATACAACAACGGCGCCGGAGATGACCTCTCCGGCGCCGTCGTCGTTTTCAGAAGCGAAGTCGCTTTCAGAAGCGAAAATGTCGAATCAACAAGACAATCAGATGTCCACCGGGACGAGGCTCCCCCCGCCCAGCAGAAAGCCGCGGCAGCCACGCAACGAGCGCAGCGCCCGATTGAAATCAATTCCCGTGGACACCAGCGCATGCAGGGTCAGGGGATTTCGCGCAAGACCGCCGATCACCTTTTTCAGGTCGATGTTGCCGTTCGGCTTGATGGCGCTGCGGGCGATCGCGGGCAACGCTCGCGTTGCAGGGTCGCTGATCACGCGCAACGCGGCGAATGGAAGACCCGCTTTCGTGGCATAGGCAGCCGCGATGTGGCTTTCCATGTCGACGGCAGAAGCGCCGGTCGCGGCATGGAGCGCCGCCTTGCCGGCCTGCCCCACGACGACCTGCTCGACGCCGGCAAGCCCGGCGCGGACCACTTTCTGACCGCCGAGGCCGGAACCATCGATCAGTTCCTCACTGAGCGCGAGACCCGCCTGCCAGCGCGATTCACCATCCACGACGTCGGTGGCGACCACGACATCTCCCGACTCCAGAGACGGATCGAGCCCGCCGGCGACGCCGAAGCTGATGACGCCCCGAACCGTGGACGGATCGAAGCCCGCGAGTAGCGTGCGCAACTGCCGGGGATTGCTGCTGCTGCAAATGACGGTCATGCCAGGTCCCGCCGCGATGCGGGCTTCCTGAACCAGGCCGGTCACAATCAATACCGGCCGCGGGTCGAAGGTATCGCCCGCGGATATATCGGTCGCCGCCCCCAAATTCACATTCCGACCCCTACCACCTTGCTGTTGGTGCTTCTCAAATTCCGATACCGCGCCAGCGCCCAGAGCGGGAAGAACTTGGAGTAGCCATGGTACCGCAGATAAAACACCCGTGGGAACCCCGTGGCCGTGTAACGCTGCTCGTCCCACAGCCCTTTTTTGGTCTGTGTGTCTATTAGGTACTTGATTCCCCGGGCCACAGCCACGTTTTCGACTTCTCCCGCGGCCATCAAGGCAAGCAGCGCCCAGGCCGTTTGCGAGGCCGTGGTCGGCGCCGCCTCGAATCCCTTGTAGTCCAGCCGGTAGCTGACGGCATCCTCGCCCCAGCCGCCATCGGCGTTCTGGATCGACACCAGCCAGTCCACCGCCTTGCGTATCGCGGGGTCCGTGCGATCGACACCGGCGGCGTTGAGCGCGCAGAGCACCGACCAGGTGCCGTAGATGTAGTTCAGGCCCCAGCGGCCGTACCAGGATCCCTCCTTGAGCTGGGTGCGGCGCAGATAGTCGACACCAGCCGCCAGGGCCGGGTTGCCCTGGACGGTCTCGCCGAGCTGCGCCAGCATCGAGACGCACCGCGCGGTAACGTCCTCGGTCGGCGGATCGAGCAACGCCGCATGATCCGAGAACGGAATGTTGTTGAGGTAGTATTCGAGGTTGTCGGCGTCGAACGCCGCAAAGCCGCCGTCCCGGCTCTGCATGCCCTCGATCCACTCGCGGCCGCGCGCGATCGCCTCGTTATATTTCTCGCTCTGGTCGTTGCGGCGAACCCTGTCCATCGCCATCACCACGACCGCCGTGTCGTCGAGATCGGGATAGTGGGCGTTGGCATACTGGAACGCCCAGCCCCCAGGCCGAACCTCCGGACGTTTCACAGCCCAGTCACCCCTGAGGTCGAGTTCCTGTTTCGGAAGCAGCCAGTCCAGACTCTTGCGGGCATCGGCCGACGACTCCGGCCCGCCGGCTTCGAGCAGCGCATGACAGGCAAGCGCAGTATCCCAGATCGGCGACACGCAGGGCTGGCAGTAGGCTTCCTCCTCGCCGATCACCAGAAGCTTGTCGATTCCGCGCCGCGCCACTGCGCGCGGCGGATGCTCCGGCGGAAATCCCAACGCATCATACATCATCACCGTGTTGACCATCGGTGGAAAGATCGCGCCGAGACCGTCCTCGCCGTTGAGACGCTCCTCGACGAACGCGACGGCCTTCTCCATCGCGCGTGCACGCAGCTGCTTGGGAAACAGCGGCTCGATCGTCCGCAAGATGCCGTCGATGCCACTGAACAAAGCGAACCAGGCCGGGCTTTGATGAGGAGCCCTCTTCGGCGTGCCGACGGTTGCCGGGTCCTGAAGAAACAGTTCGCGGATGCCGATATTACGCGGATTGCGCGCGCGGGGCTTCAGCGCGGCCAGCACCATCAGCGGCACCATGGTGGTGCGCGCCCAGTAGGAAATCTTGTTGAGATGGAATGGCGACCACATCGGCAGCAGCATGATCTCGACAGGCAGCACCGGAACGCTGCGCCATGTCAGCACGCCGAAGAACGAGAGCAGGAAGCGCGTGAACACGTTCACGTTGGCCGCGCCGCCATGGGCCAGGATCGCTTCTCTGGCGCGCGCCATGTGCGGTGCATCGACCGAGTCGCCAATCATCTTCAGCGCGAAGTAGGCTTTCACGCTGGCGCTCATGTCGAACGGACCGTCATGCACCAGCGGCCAGCCGCCGTGCTTGCCCTGGATGCGGCGGAGGTAGACCGCGATCTTGGCTTCCAGCGCCGCATCCACCGGCTCGTCGAGATAATGCCGCAGCAGGACATATTCGGAGGGGATCGTGGCGTCTGCCTCCAGTTCGAACACGAAGTGACCGTCCGACTGTTTGAGGTTCAGAAGACCCCGCGTGGCGGCGCCGATGCTGCTCCCGAGAGCGGCCTCGTCGATCGGCGCGGCTGTGGCGTTCACGGAGCTCATGGCGGCTGATGTCTCAGTTTGACCGGTTTTTCAGAACGTGATCGGCGGCGAGGTTTCCGGAGCGGACCGATCCCTCGATGGTGGCGGGCAACCCCGTATCAGTCCAGTCACCGGCAAGAAACAGGTTTTTCCACTCCGTCAGCGCCCCCGGACGCAGGGCATTCTGCTCGGGCGACGCTTCGAACGTGGCGCGACGCTCGCGCACGATCTGCCAGGCCGGCATCTCGGCATCGATTCCGGCGACCGCGCAGATGTCCTTCCAGATCGCTCGCGCCAGGTCCTCGCGCGGCATATCCACCAGCCGGTCGCCGCCGCTGATGGTGATGGAGAGGCGGTCCGGAAACGCGAACAACCATTCGATCAGACCGTTCACGACCCCGATCATCGGCGGAAGGTGCGGCGGCGGAATAAAGCGGAAGTGCGCGTTGACGATGGCGCGGAATTTCGTCGGCACGCTCACGCCGGGCAGCAGCGCGGCCGCAGACCGAGGCGGCACCGCCATGACGACGGCGTCGTCAGGACCGAGCGCGATTGTCTGGTCGCCGAGCGCGATCGCCGTGACCCTTCCGTCCGCCATGGCAAACTGCCGCACTTCATGGCCGATATCGACGCTGCCGCCCCGGGCGCGGATGTAATCCACCGCCGGCTCGATCAGCACCCGGCTCAGCCCGTCGCGCGCGATCAGCGGGCGGCACGCCTGACCGCCCGCCAGCAAGGTTTCGCGAACGATCGCACCGGCAAGACCGGCCGCTCCGTCGGGCGGATCGATATTGAGCGCCGCGAGCAAGAGCGGCAGCACCAACCGCTTGTAAAGCACGCCTTCGCATTTGATGACGTCGCCGACCCGCGTGCGGGCATTGGCCCAGATCAGCGGCGCAAGCCCGACGTAATCGGCGGGCGAAGTGTCAGGCACTCGGCGGCCGGCATCGAAGATCCAGAGCGGGATGCGACCATCGTTGATCTGCAGTTTCCAGCGTTTGTTCACGGCGAGATCGATAAACTGGAACTCGGCCCTCGGCGGCCCCTGCAAGCCGGCTTCAGTGCCGATCCTGCGCGCATAGGCCAGCACGCTGTGATTGCCGGACAGAACCAGATGGTTGCCGTTGTCGATCGTGAGATTGGTCGCGCCGTCGAAATAGGAGCGGCACCGCCCGCCGACCTGTTGGGTTGCCTCGTGCACGCGAACCAGGCAGCCGGCGTCGGCCAAACGCACGGCTGCGGAAAGACCGGAAATGCCGGCGCCGACGATGTGAACGGTGCTTTGCATCAGATCAACGCGTACCGGAGAACGATGGCGATCTTCGCCGCCTGGCTCAGGTGGACCGGCGAGCGCGGAAGCTGGAAACCGCGATGCTCCAGCAGTTCCAGAATGGCGTGATAATATCTCGACATGATACGGGGCGCGCGCACGGCCCGGCGCGGGTTGCGATTCATGATCTCGTCCGCTTCGACGAAATGCGCCCGCGCCCGCGCCACCAGCGGCGCACAAACCTCCGGCAACGCCGGATTCGAGATCACGGCGGCCGGATCGGAACTGTCGATACCGGCGCGGAGCAGGCCCTCGCGCGGCAGATACAGCCGCCCGAGCGCCGCATCTTCATCGACATCGCGCAGGATATTGGTCAACTGCAGCGCACGACCGAGATGATGCCCGAGCAGGATGCCGTCCTGTTCAGGCAATCCAAACACGCGGACCGAGAGCCGGCCAACTGCGCTCGCGACCCGATCGCAATACAGGTCGAGCGTGGCCTCGTCTGGCGCGCGGATATCCGCGAGCACATCCATTTCCATGCCGTCGATGACGGCGAGAAAATCCTCGCGCCGCAGCCCGAACGCGCTGACGGAGGCTGCATAGTCGCGCAACCGCTCCGGCGCATGCCCTTGATAGAGCGCGTCGATATCGTCGCGCCATTGCTGGAGCGCGGCCAGCCGTTCCGGCCGCGGGCTACCGGAATCGGCGATGTCGTCGACATGACGGCAGAACGTGTAGATCTGGAACATGGCCTCGCGTTGCGCGCGCGGCAGGATGCGCATCGCCGCGTAGAACGAGCTGCTGGCCGCAGTCGCCCCTGAACTTGCGTCGACTGTGGTTTCCATGGTCATGCGCCGGCCGCCGGGGTCGACATCGGCCGCCGCATCGAGCGGCGAAGCATTTCCGTCGTGATGCCGGCGACACTATAGCCAAGCAGTTGCAGCGGATTCAGATGAACCGTCTCGCTCAGCGGATCGCGCACCTTCAAGAGCGCGACGATCCGGTCGGCGAACATCTGGATCACGCCGACTTCAAGCCCAAGCCGGATATCCTTGATTTCCGCCGCGAGCGGCCGCCCCTCGTTGAGCAACGCTTCGGTTCGCACGGCCAGGGCGTGCAAGCACTGCAGGAGCGCAGGCGTCGCCTTGTCGCCGCCGAGCATCTCGACCGAGGCGCCGGACGCGGCCAGCGCATCGCGCGGCAGGTAGACGCGGTTGAGATTCCGGTAGTCCTTGGCGCAGTCCTGAAGATGATTGTTGATCTGCAGCCCGGCGCACAGCGCATCGGACGCGGCCCAGGTCGACGTGCTCTCTCCGTGGACGTCGAGCATGAACCGCCCGACCGGCATCGCCGAATACCGGCAATAGTCGATCACGTCGTCCCAGGTCTCGTAGCGCAACTTGGTGACGTCCATCCGGAACGCCTTCAGCACGTCGACCGCGTGGCGCGGCGGCATCGAGCGTTGCGCCAGCGCATTCCGAAGATTGACGGCTTCCGGCTGGCTGTCTCCCTGCCCCAGGAGTTCGCTCTCGAACAGATCGAGCCAGGCGAGTTTGTCCTTTTCGCCGAGTTCGGCGTGATCGGCGATGTCGTCCGCCGTCCGCACGAAATTGTAGAAGGCGAGAATCAGCGCGCGGTGACGCGGATGAATGATCCACGACGCGACCGGAAAATTCTCGTCGCGGTGGGTCTTTCCGGATCGCAGTTGGTTCGCGGTAGGCATCGGAATCGGCTACGCTGATCTGGATCGCAATTGGGTCTCCCGCCAATTCCCAAATGCCGGACAGGCGGGATTGCTCGCGCACCCATATAGGGGAAACCGCGAGCTAAACCAATGCTATCTTTCGCCTTTTAGCCATAACCAACCTGCCACGGCGGCAACCCGCCGGCGGCCGGATAACGAGTTTGCCTGGTTTTCCTCAGCGATTTACTGGCCGTGGTTCAGCAAGACCTGGTTGCAGGCTTTCGTCAACTTCACACGATTCTCCTGCAGGCAGGCCAGGATCGTGAAATCGCCCTGATCCATCACCTTACGGCAGAAACGGCTCACGTCCCGAGAGCAAGCACGCTGTTCCGCTTCAGTTCCACCGTGCGGTCCCTGAACCTGCGCCATCGTTCCGGTCGAACCGAATGTCAAAAGCAGAGCGAATGACAGAAAAATTTTAGACATCGTATTCCTTCATTACAACGGCGGAAAATTCGGTCCTGGATAGGCCCGGGCGTATCCGGATGGCTGGTCTGTTGAGAGCGATTGCGTCGCTGGCCTGCATCGATACCCATACCTCAAAAGATCGCAAGAGCGCGTGGGCCGTTCCATCCATCGGCTGCGCATACGCCGATCATGCCCGGCATATCCACAATTTCAAAAGCGCGGTGAAATGCGGCTAAATTGACGACGGCGACGCGTTGCCGCAGCTTGTCCCCCAGTTTTTCAGATAACTATATCTAACACGCTGAAATATATCGACTAAAGTACGACAAGCGAATCGACGCATATTTGCGTGCGAATCTGCCATGGCGTCCGTTCTGCCAGATGCGCATCCGTTCGGTTCTCGCGAAGATTCATACTCTGGGGAATATCGACCGCGCGGCAGCCCCTTGCAGATACCCGAGAGAACATCAGCTATGCTATCGGGCTTGAACCTCGCGCGCCAAGACAGCACTAAGAGCTTGGTGCGGCATGAGCGTCATCGCCCTAGCGCCTTTTTATGGAAACCAAATATGAAACTGTTTGCCTCCAAGCTGATCCGGAAGTCGACGATTGCCGCCGGCGTTGTTGCCGGCCTCGCACTATCGGCATCGGCGAGTCTCGCCCAGACCTCTCCGTTTGCCGGCTTCGCAGGAAACTGGTCGGGCAAAGGCACGGTTACGCTAACTGACGGATCGAAAGAGAACATTCGCTGCAGGGCATCCTACAGGGTTAACGTTACGGGCACGGCGCTGAAACAGAACCTGCGTTGCGCCAGCGACAGCTACCAGTTCGATCTCTCCAGCGACGTGGTCAGCGATGGGGATCGACTGACCGGGAACTGGAGCGAAGCCAGCCGCAATCTGTTCGGCTCCGTGCGCGGGCGCGCCAGCGGCGGCGAAATTGAAGTCTTCGTCGAAGCCGCCGGCTTTGCCGCCAACCTGTCGCTGCGCACCCGCGGCAACAAGCAATCGGTCTCGATCACCTCGAAGGGCGAAATCAGGAACGTTTCCATCACCATGACGCGCGGCTGACGCGAGGAGAAAGAATCGAGGCGGCGCGAGGTGCTCGCGAACGGTGCCGTCGGCGGTCTGCGGTTGACGATGTCGCGCCTGCCCTGCTTATTTCGCCAGCTTCGCTTGCCCGCCGCGACGTAACCGCTCCGCAAAGGTGATCAGCCACATCGCTGTCGGACGCAGGATCAGGAAGTCCGCGACGAGAGCCGCGACCATGGCGAAGGCACTGAGCCAACCGAACAAGCGCAGCGACGGCAAATCCGAGAACACCGTCACCACGAGGCCACACGCCAGCACCACGGTGGTCAGGATCAGCGCCGGCCCCATCAGCACGGTCGCGCGCTCGACCGCCTCCCCCGCGCTGACGCCCGGCTTGCTCTCGGACCGCAGGCGATTGAGGAAATGGATCGTCGCACTGAGCCCCAGGCCGAATGAAACCGTGAGCGCCACCACGCTCGCGAACTGCAAACCCTCCCCGAGCACCCACAGCACCGTGCCGGACAGCACCACGGGAAAAATCCCGGGCAGGATGCAGGCAAACATCACAACCACCGAGCGGAATGCGAGGCCGATAAACACGGCGACCAGCGCGAACTCGATCGTCAGACCGTGGTTGAGTTTCTCAATCATGCCCGCGCTGTTGCGCGCGGCGATCGCCGACAGGCCGGTGACCGCGATTTCATAACCGGGATGCACCTTCCGGACCGCATCCATGGCGTGGTCGAGCTTTTCCACCACCGGCAGAATCTGACTCGAATCGCGATCGGGCACGCGACCGGACACCACGACCGCCCTCTGGTCTTCGGAAATAAAGCGGCGGACCAGATGCTTGGGAAGGACGTCGACATATTCCTTGAGCGTCGCCACGTCGTCGGTGTGGGCTTTCTCCGCAAGCCAGCGGCGCAAGGTTTCCAGCGACCAGACGTTGCCGACGCCGGCCTGCTCCTCGACCAGCTTGTGAACCTCGGCAATCGTGGCAAGCGTGTGCGGCGAATACAGCGTCTCGCCCTTGGGAAATTCGATCAGAACGTCGATCGGGTTGGCGCCGGTGAGCTTCGCATCGAGACGGCCGCTCGCCGCCACTGCCTGCTGCTTGTCCGGAACCTGATCGGCGAGCCGATACCGCGGCTCCAGATTGGCGTAGACCACTGCCAGCCCACCGACCACCACCAGGGCAATCAGGCTGAAGAAACCGGGATGTCCCACCATCCGCACCGCGATCCAGGCGCAAAAGCGGCGCAGCGCCTGCACGCCTGCATCCGCCGTTTTGAATTTTTCAGCGAAGCGCTGTTCGTTGCGCACCAGAAGAACGCCGAACACCGGGACCAGCAACAGCACGGCAAGCAGCGCGATGATCGTCGCCAGCAAACCGGCCTCGCCAAAGCTGCGGATCAGATCCGAGTTCGAGAACTGCAACGCGATAAAGGAAATTCCCGCGGTCGCGTGGGTGAGCACGCAGGCCGGGCCGACCACGAGGACAGCATTGCGGAACGCGGAATACTTGTCTTCGCCGGCGATCAGACGGTCGCGCGCCGCGAACGTCAACTGCATCGAATCGGAGAAACTGATGACCATGATGAGCGGCGTCATCACGTTGAGGAACATGTTGAGGCTGAAATTGGCCCAGCCCAGCACGCCCAGCGCCAGCAGGATCGCAAGCAGCGGCGGAAACGCCGCGACGACCATGAAGGATACCTTGCGGAAAAACACGATGGCTATCAGACAACCCGCGAGAATGCCGGCGACGTTGTAGATGATGCCGTCGCGTTCCACGGCGTTGCGGATCTCAAGCTGCATGACCGGCACGCCCGAAAGCTCTTTGGTGAGCCCGGTATCGGCGAGATCATCGTTCATGACCTTGCGGATCTGGCCGATCGTCGTTTTCAGCTGGCTGTCGCCGACGATGGATGGCTGCAGCGACAGCACCACCAGCGCGAGCGTGCCGTCCTCTGACAGCAGCTTGCCGCGAATGATCTCATTGGACTTCACGGTCTCGATGAATTTGTCGTAGTCCGCCCCCTGCGGCAATTCGGACGGAAACAGCGCCGCCGGCAATTTGCCGGGCTCGGGCGCCTGGCGCGCCGAGAACAACGAGATCAGACCGCGCACGCCGTCGACCAGTTGCAGGTCCGTGACCATATCGCGCAGCTTTTCAAGGTTCTCGCGCTTAAGCAGCGTCTTGCCCTCGACCACGACCAGCACGTCGAACTCTGTCGACGGGAAGCGCTTGGTCACTTCCTCGTACTGACGAAATTCCCGGGTGTCGGAGCGGAATAGCTGGCTGAGCGAATCGTCGATCTCGATACGGTGGATTCCGAACACCGCGCCGACGATCAAAGCCAGCAGAATAATGCAGGACAGAATCGGCACGCGCACCGCAATCAGCCCGATCCGCTCGAGTCCGAAGGCGATGCTGGACGAGCGGCCGGTCGGGGCGACCGTATCGGCAGCATCCGGATTTCGCTCAAGCATGCGCTGTCCCCGTCGTGACATCATGGGTCTGGAGTCATTATTGACGCGTTTTCTTCACGCGAACCGAATTCCACTTCGCTCGAAAACGCTATAGTGGAGTGAATGTGACATTTGGAGCGAACCCGAAATCCGGCGGGCTGCTCGCTTTAACCGTTGACCGCACGCATAAATTTCCGGCGCAAGGTTTAGCGGTTTCCCGAGTGGACTACAAGCAAGGGCAATCGTCGCATTGGCCCTTCCGCCGGGGTGCACCCTCTCCGGGCCGCCTCCGTAGTCCCCGCCTATTCCGCGGGAACAGAGGCTTCCTGCAACTTCAGCGAATAATAGGACGCATTGGTTTTGCCGCGCGAGGCGGAGCGCGCGAACACGATGAGGTGATGTGCAACCAGGATCGAGCCGATAAGATACTCGATCTCGCCACGCGCCAGCCGGCGCAGCGCGAATTTCCAGAACACACGCCTGTAGTCGCCGCGCAGCCCGACCCTCCAGAAGATATTGCGCAGCATGGTCAGACCGAGCCTGATATTGCGCCACGACCTCTGCTGAGGCGTGCGCGGTTGAATCCGTTTCGGATAGGTTTTCCGGATCTGGTGCTCGTAGCGTTCCAGAACTTTCTCGGGTTGATAGGCGCGGCCCATGCAGTCGCGCCAGGTCCCCACGACGTGATCGTACGGCAGGCGGAAATCGACGTTGGAATCGCGGCCTTCATCCTCGATCAGCCGATTCTCGCGCTTGAGACGATCCCACAGCGGCGTCTTCGGCAGCGCCTGGAGGAGATTGATCGTCAGAAGCGGGATCTGTGATTGATCGATGAAGTCGAGCAGGTGCTGTCCCGTCTCGGGCTTGTCGGTATCGAGCCCGAGGATAATTCCCGACACGACCTCCATGCCGTAATCGTTCAGCGTCCTGATCGCTTCCATGATGGGAACCATCATGTTGTGATCCTTGTGCATCGCCTTCAGCGCCACCGGATCCGGGGTTTCGATTCCGCAGAAGATGGTCGCGAAGAAAGCCTCGCGCATTTGCGACAGGATCTCCGGGCGCTTGGCGATATTGAGCGTCGCCTCGCAGGAGAAGCGCAGGACATAGCCGGTCTTCTTTTGCCACTCGATCAGATGCGGCAAAAGGTCGAGGGCGGCCTTGCGGTTGCCGATGAAATTGTCGTCGACGAAATAGACCGAGCCGGTGATGCCGCACTCCAGCAACTTGTCGAGCTCGCGGGTGATCTGTTCGGGAGTTTTGAGGCGCGGATTGCGTCCGTAAAGACCGGGAATGTCGCAGAACTCGCACTGGTACGGGCAGCCGCTGGAATACTGGATGCTGCCAAGGAAATAGTGCCTGATGTCGGCCAGCTCGTAAGCGGGGATCGGAAACTTGTCCATGGCCAGCCGATCGGCGGTCTTGAGCACGACCTGGCAGCCCGGCCGCGATGGATCGCGCGCCAGGCGTCGGATCAATTCGTCGGTGGCATCGCCGAGTTCGCCGACATGGAGGTAGTCGAACGACGGATAGTAGTCCGGGCAGGCGCTGACGGACGGACCGCCGAGGGCCACCGGCAGGTCAAAGGCATGAGCGCGGCGGCAGATATCGTTCATCTGCTGGCGCTGGATGTGCATGCCGCTAACGAGGACTGCTTCAGCCCATTCGAAATCCTGGTCGGTGGCGGCGCGAATGTTCTCGTCGATGAAACGGACTTTCCAATCGGCGGGCAAATAAGCCGCGATCAGCAGAAGTCCCTGCGGCGGCATGAAGGCCTGCACGCCCGCGGTCAAGGGATAGGCGTGCTCGAACGTGCCGAACGACGACGTGTAGCGGGGAAAAATGCAAAGAATGCGCCGAATGCCGTGCTGACCGATGCCCCTCATCGCACCTCCCCGTTGTGCAAATGTGGAAACTCTTACTAACCTCCGACGCTTGCAATGGTTCCGGTCCGCGCGAACGGGACCGCGTCCCGCGCTTTCACCTGAGCACGAAGGTTCACGATGCCGCGAGAATTTCTAGGTGCGAACAATCGGCTCGATACCCGCCGCGATCTCGAAGATCGTGCGATCCGAGCCTCCGGCCGCGGCCAACATCAAGCCCACCGGCGCCTCGCCGTCGCGGTGACAGGGCAGCGAGATCGCGCAGCCGTCGACAGTGTTGATCAGCGCGCAGTTGCGCAGCGACAGCATATTGGCTCTCGTGTAGGCCGCATCGCCCGCAAGATCGGCGATCACCGGCGGCGTCATGGCTACCGTGGGCGCGACCAGCGCATCATACGGCGCGACGCGGCGCTCGAAGCCCGCGATGATCGCGCGACGCATCGCGAGCAGATCGACATAATCGGCGGCGCTGAGGCTTTCGCCGCGCCGAATGCGGCTGATGACGCGGGGATCGTAGAGTTCCGCCTTTTTCGCGATCAACGCGCGATGCCAGGCCCAGCTTTCCGCCGCCGAGAACCCGCCGCCGACGTTCAGTGACGCGATCTCGGCGAATTCGGGTACAGCCATGCGCTCGATCAAGGCCCCGGCGCCGGCCAGCCGATCCAGCGCGCGCTCGAAGGCGTCCGCAACCGCGCTGTCCAGGCCGTCCAGCATCACCGTCGTCGGCACCACGAGCCGCAGCCCCTTTGCCGGACGCGGCGCAACCGGAACAATCGCTTCGTTCGCCAGCACTGCGTCCATCACCGCGCAGCAGCCGACGGAGCGGGCGATCGGCCCGTAGCTGTCCAGCGTAACCGACAGCGGAATGCCGCCGTCGAGCGGTATGCGGCGCGCAGTCGGCTTGTAGCCGACGATGCCGCAATAGGCCGCCGGAATGCGGCACGAGCCGCCGGTATCGGTGCCGAGCGCGCCATGCGCCATGCCGTCCGTGACCGAGACCGCCGCGCCCGAGGACGAACCACCCGGCACGTGACCGTCGTCGCGCCGCCAGGGATTTTTCGGCGTGCCGTAATGCGGATTGATGCCCAGTCCCGAATAAGCGAATTCGGTCATGTTGGTGCGCCCGATCACCACGAACCCGGCGCGGCGCAGGCGCGCCACGACCGGAGCATCGTTCGCTGCCGGAGGCCTGTCGTCGAGCGCGCGGGAGCCGGCGCGTGACACCTGTCCCTTGATGTCGAACAGGTCCTTGATCGAAACCGGAATGCCGGCGAACGGCGACGGCGCGGCGTTGGCCTTGCGCAGTCTGTCCATGGCTTCGGCTGCGGCGATCGCGCCATCCGCATCGACATGGATGAATACACGTGCGCCCTCGCCCGCTTTGTCGGCGATTTTCGCAAGGCACGCGTCGACGAGCTTGCGCGCAGTGGTGCGACCCGCCGCGAGATCGGCGGCGAGCGTGGCCAGGGTCGGGCGATCGGACATGGCGAACCTCGCGAGACGAAAGCGATCGTATCTTAACCGCTATTGCGCAGGCCCGCGGAAATTCCGTTGATGGTGAGCTGGATGCCGCGCAGCACCTGCTCGTCGCCGCTCTGCGCGCGATGATCTTTCAACAATTCGACCTGCACGTGGTTGAGCGGATCAAGATAGGGAAAGCGATTGCGGATGGACCGCTCAAGCAGCGGATTGCCGGCGAGCAGCCGCTCCTGCCCCATGATGATGAGCAGCATGTCGATGGTAAGATGCCACTCGCGGCGGATGCGTCCGAAAATGGTCGCACGCAGCGTTGCGTCGGGCACGAGATCGGCATAGCGCGACGCAATCGCGATCGAGCTTTTCGCGAGCACCATATCCATGTTGGATAGCAGCATGCGGAAGAACGGCCACTCGCGATAAAGCTCCTGCAAGAACGCCATGCCCTTGTCGGGATGATCCGCTATCCAGGATTCCACCGCGCTGCCGAACCCGTACCAGCCCGGCAGCATCAGCCGACATTGCGCCCAACTGAACACCCACGGGATTGCCCGGAGGTCCTCGATCCGGCGCGTCTTTTTGCGCGAGGCCGGCCGGCTGCCGATATTCAACGTCGAGATCTCGTTGATAACGGTGGAGGCCCAGAAATAGTCCTCGAAGCCCGGCGTCTCGTAAACGAGGTTGCGGTAAGCCGCGAAGGCGCGCGACGACAGCGACTCCATGGCATCGAGATATTCAAGGCTCGGCGCGCTCTGCCGCGGCTGCAACAGGCTCGCCTCCAGCGTTGCGGCGGCGAGGATCTCCAGATTGCTGCGGCCGACCTCGGCGTTGGAATATTTGCTGGAGATGATCTCGCCCTGTTCGGTGATTCTGATCTGGCCGTTCACGGCGCCGCCCGGCTGGGCAAGGATGGCGTCGTAGCTCGGTCCGCCGCCGCGCCCGACCGAGCCGCCCCGGCCGTGAAACAGGCGCAGCCGCACATGGTGGCGCTCAAACACCTCGACGAGCCCGATCTCCGCCTTGTAAAGCTCCCATCCCGACGTGACGAAACCGCCGTCCTTGTTGCTGTCGGAGTAGCCGAGCATCACCTCCTGCAAACCTCCGCGACTGTCCACCAGCGCCCGGTATTGCGGAAGCGACAGCAACCGATCCATGATGCCGGCGCACGCCTGCAAGTCCTCGATGGTCTCGAACAGCGGCACGATGTTGATGGCGCTGTGCCCGGTGGGGTCGATGAGGTCGGCTTCCTTCAGCAGCAACGCGACCTCGAGCAGGTCGGAAACGCCCTCGCTCATCGAGACGATGCATTGAGGGATCGCGGCGGGACCGAACATCTCGTGCGCCTCCGCCGCGGCATGGAACACCGCCAGTTCGCCCCGTGTCTCCTCGCTGTATGTGATGAAGGGCGAAGTCAGCGGCCGTGCGCTGCGCAGTTCCCGCAGCAGCACGACGATCCGCGCCTCCTCATCCAGGGCCAGGTAGTCCGTGCCCGGCGCAGCGGCGCCAAGCAGTTCGGCGATGGTACGCTCGTGAACGGTGGAGTTCTGCCGCAGGTCGAGACAGGCAAGATGAAAACCGAAACAGTCGGCGGCGCGGCGCAGATGGCGCAGCCGCCCCCGCGCGATCACCTCCGAGTTGTTCTCGGTCAGCGAGCGATGGAGAACATCGAGATCGGCGCTGAATTCGGCGGCGCTCTCATAGGGTGGGGAATTGCCGTACCGCGGGCGCAGCGTGTCCGCCTGCAGTTTCAGCGCCGTGGCTGAAAGCCGAGCGTAGATGCCTGACACCGCGAGGCGGTAGGGTTCGCCGCGTCGATGCGGCGAAGTGTCGGCCGACCGTTCAGCGAGCGTGCGCAGCTCCGCCGAGACATTTGTGAGATCGGCGGCCAGCGACAGCTCGCGGCCGAGTTCATGCAGTTCGTCGAGGTAATAGCGCAGGATCCGCGACGCCTGCATCCGCAGGGTGCCGCGCATGACGTCCGCCGTCACAAACGGATTGCCGTCGCGGTCGCCGCCGATCCAGCTTCCGATCCGCAGGAACGAAGCCATCTCGTGCGAGACGCCGCCATCGCCGTCCTGGAGGCGGTCTTCCAGCACGCAATGCAATCGCGGCACCTCGCGCAGGAAAGTATAGTCGTAGAAAGACAGTCCGTTGGCGACCTCGTCGAGCACCGTAAGTTTTGTCCGCCGCAACAGATTGGTATGCCACAATGTCAGAACGGCGCGGCGCAGTTGTTCCTCGCTGACCTCGAACTCCTCCGGGGTGAGCTGCATCCGCTCGCGCCGATCAAGCAGTGCGGCAACCTCCATCTCGCGGTCGATCGCGCTCTTGCGGCGAACCTCGGTCGGGTGCGCCGTCAGCACGGGACTCACCAGCGCGTTGTTGAAAAAATCCCGCAACTCGGCGCCGCCGAAACCCGCCAAATGCGCGCGAGCGAGCGTGTAAGCCAGCCTGCCCTCATGCTGCACCCCGTCCACGAGGGTCTGGCTGCGCATCTGGCGGATGTTGTTCTGATCTTCGGCGATGTTGGCGAGATGCGAGAAATAGCTGAAGGCACGGACGACGAGCACGGTCTCGTCGGTCGACATGCCGTCGAGGATGGCCTCCAGTTCGCGCCGCGCCGGCTTGTCGTCGTCGCGATGAAAGCGGATCGAGGTCTGGCGGATGCGTTCGACCAGATCGAATACAGCCTCCCCTTCCTGATCGCGCACGGTATCGCCAAGAATGCGTCCGAGCAGCCGGATATCGTCGCGCAGCCGCGCATCGAGTGCAGCGGCGTCAGATTCCGGCTGACCTGCACGAGGCAACGGCATGATCTGACGGGACATCGCGTGCTCCTGAAACTTCGGACTCTTCAGTCGCAATTTTCTTGCTGCGACGCAAGAAACCGCGATCAACGATGCACAAAAGATGAGCAGCACATTTCGGCAGCGGGATCAATCAGGTGCAACCAGCCACTGCTCAGGTGGCGTTCATGCGTGACCCGTCCTCGTTGCAAGAGGTTATTTCTCTGACAAGACACGTATTTATACGTATAAATTATGATATTCCCGCATTCGTTGTGTAAGACATCCTGGATGCTCAATCCTCGAATTCGCGCCGGGCGAGCGCCGGACGGTTTTTCGCGACAGCGCGCCATCGCGAGCGCAAGGCTGCATGCGCAGGGAGGCAGCTCGACCTCATGTGGGAGCTATATA
>NZ_MKRN01000211.1:27658-34431 GCF_001896955.1 Nitrobacter sp. 62-13
CGACAGAGGCTGAGCCGCCATCGGTCGATGCCCCGCATCGTTGAGAAAGCGGGCTCAGCGATCGATCCGACCTTAGCAGCGTGAGATCGATGGCGATGCCACAGCTTGTTACCCGTCAGGCGGCATTACACGAACCACCGAACATCCCTGGCGGTGCCTCAGATGATCTTTGTATAAAGGCGTGCATGGCACCGCCGACAGTGGCGCCGTACTGACAGAGCGGCTATCCTTTCCTTCAGGCCGATCAATCGCAGTCATCTCAGAGGACGACCCCTGCATGTCCGGCACCCTCAAGGTTCGAGTCGATCCCAACAAATGCCAAGGGAACGCACGATGCAAGTCGCTGGCGCCCGAACTGTTCGAACTCGACGAATGGGGCTACGCCCACGAGATCGGCGACGGTACCGTCCCGGCCGGACTTGAGGACAAGGCGTGGCTCGCGCAGGCCAATTGCCCGGAAATCGCGATCACGATCGACGAAGAATGAAATCGAATTTTAGCAATTTTTGAGTCCCCGCCGGTCAGGCGTACAGACGGCGGCGATTGTCCGGAGGAATTCGATGTCCAGCCCTGCTCCCGTTACCGACTGGGTTCACGATTTTGACCATACCGATCCGACCTGGACTGAAAACCCATACCCGATCTGGGACGAACTGCGCACAAAATGTCCCGTCGCCCACACCAACCGTTTTCTCGGCGTCTACCTGCCGACCACCTACGAGGCGGTGAAGGAAATTTGCTACGACACCGATCACTTCTCGTCGCGCCGCGTAGTGGTGCGCAGCGTTCGGCCTGAGCCGCCGCCGCCCGCGCCGCCCATCACATCGGACCCGCCCGAGCATAAGCGCGCCAAGCAGATCCTGCTGCCGCTATTCATGCCCGACGAGGTGAAGAAGCTGGAGCCGCGCGTTCGCGCGATCTGCAACGATCTGATCGACGGCTTCATCAATGACAAGAGCTGCGACGCCGCGGCGCGCTACACGAAATATATTCCAATTCGTGCCGTCACCAATATGTTCGGCATCCCGGAAACGGACGGCGACCTCTTCATCAAATGGATTCACGAGATCCTGGAACTCGGCCTTCACGATGACACCGTGGTGATGAAGGCCGTCCAGGAAATGGTGGCTTATTTCACTGTCCACATCGAAGCACGAAAGAAGCATCCAACCGACGACCTGATCTCGACGTTGATGAATGCACGGACCGAGGACGGACAGCCGCTGACGGATATGCACGTGCAGGGAGCGCTGCGATTGCTGCTCGTCGCCAGCATCGACACCACGTGGAGCGCGATCGGCTCCTCGCTCTGGCATCTCGCGAAAACGCCGGCGGACCGCGCGCGCCTGATCGCGGAGCCGGAGCTTCTTCCGACCGCGATCGAGGAATTTCTGCGCGCCTTTTCCCCTGCATCCTCGGGACGCGAGGTGATGAAGGAAACCACCGTCAGCGGCTGTCCGATGAAGCCCGGCAATATGGTGCTGCTGGCGTTCCCGGCAGCCAACCGCGATCCGACGATATTCCCCGACGCCGACAAGGTCATCATTGACCGCAAGGAAAACCGCCACATCGCTTTCGGCGTCGGCATTCACCGCTGCGTCGGCGCCCACCTCGCCCGCATGGAGATGTTTATCGCGATCGAGGAATGGCTGAAGCGCATTCCGGATTTCCGCCTTGATCCATCGCGCCCGACGACATGGTCGGAGGGCAGCTTGCGCGGCCCGCGCCAACTGCCGCTGTTGCTCGGCAAGGAATGAGTTCAGGGGCCGCGCGGCATCTTGCGCCGCGGCCTGCATGAGTTCGGGGAGGCCAGCGTGCCGAACGAGCGTTTCCAGTTTTTGGGGTCGGACGGTTTCAAGCTTGCAGCCGCGCTGGATCTGCCCGACGGCGAACCGGTCGCCTACGCGCTGTTCGCGCATTGCTTCACCTGCGGCAAGGACGTGCTCGCGGCAAGGCGCATCGCTGCCGGGCTGACGGCGCGTGGAATGGCGGTCCTCCGATTCGACTTCACGGGTCTTGGCGCCAGCGAAGGAGAATTCGCCAACAGCACGTTTTCCTCCAATGTCGCGGATATCGTTCTGGCAGCCGATCACCTGCGCGACACCCGCAAGGCGCCGGCTATCCTGATCGGCCACAGCCTCGGCGGCGCGGCAATCCTCGCAGCAGCGGCCCGGATTCCCGAAGCGAAAGCGGTGGCGACGATCGCAGCGCCCTCCGATCCGGCCCATGTCACGCACCTGTTCGCGGATCGTGTCGCGGACATCCGCGCGCAGGGCACGGTCGAGGTCTCCCTCGCCGGCCGCCCGTTCCATATCAAACGGGAATTCCTCGACGATATCGCCGAGCACAACCTGATGGGACAGGTCGCGGAGTTGCGGAAGGCGCTCTTGATCCTGCATTCGCCGACCGACGACACCGTCGGGATCGACAACGCCACCCGCATTTTCGTCGCCGCTAAACATCCGAAGAGCTTCATATCGCTTTCGGGGGCCGACCATCTGTTGAACCGGAAAAGCGACGCCGATTACGTCGCCGACGTGATCGCCGCCTGGGCGCAACGCTATCTCGAAACGGCACCGAGCAACCAGACGGAGGATTCGGATTCGCGCCGCGTCGTCGTTCGAGAAACCCGCCGCGGAAAATTCCAGCAGACCGTGACCGTCGGTCCGCACCGATTGATCGCCGACGAACCAAGCACCGCCGGAGGCGACGATACCGGACCTGGTCCCTATGATTACCTGCTCGCAGCCCTCGGCGCCTGCACGTCGATGACGTTGCGATTGTATGCGGACCGCAAGGCGCTGCCGCTTGACCGCGTCGCGGTGACGCTGCGGCACAACAGAATACATGCCGAGGACTGCGCCGAGTGCGAAACCAAAACCGGCATGGTCGACCAGATCGAACGCGAGATCGCTATGGAAGGAGCGCTTGATCCGGAGCAGCGCGGGAGGCTGATGGACATCGCCGACAAGTGTCCGGTTCACCGGACGTTGACCTCCGAAATCCGCATCGTAACCCGCGCGTCGGAAGCGGACGGCCGTTAGAGCCTGATTCCGAAGGTGGAAACGGCTTTGCGGACAAGGTCATGCTCAATCATCTAGCGGGCCGGCGAAGTCGAATCCCGCGAAGGCGCGGGCCCAGCAACGCGAAGCGGTCCGCGCAAACCGATTGCAGCGCCCGCGACGATTCCGGTGATTGCCACAAACGAGGCCAGCGCCAGCGTCGAAACACCGGTCAGGCCCTGGCCGATCGAGCATCCGTAGGCCATCGCTCCGCCTGAGCCCATGAACGCCGCACCGGTGACCGAACGCAGCATGTGACTCGGAGAAGTGTAGGCCTCGAGATGAAATCGGCGCGTCACCAGGGCGGTGACGAGGCTTCCGAGCACGACTCCCGGCACCAGCGCGACGCCGAAGTTCATCGTCAGCCCGGTCGACAGCATCACGTATTGCACGGTATCGGCGACCGGGGCCACGAACGTGATCGAGGTGACCGGAATCGGATTGAAATCGTCGGCGCCGAGAAAGCCGGTCGCATACCATCCGGCGGCAACGAGGAGACCGATGATGAGGCCGGCTGCGATCTGGCCTGCGGAACGTCGAAATGCCGCATGTGAAAATGCGAAAATCACCAGCACACCGCTGACGACTACCCCGGCCAGCATACGCGCGAAGGTTTCGCCAAGGCCGAGCGTTCCCGCCAGCGCCGGCAGTGAGATGAATTTCGGAGCGGATTGGCTCGCTTGCAGCACGGTGATGCGCGCGGGCGCGATCAGGCCCTTCAACGTCATCTGCGCCGCGATGCCGAGAACGATCACGACCACCAGCGAGCGAAGATTGCCGCGTCCCAGCAATACCAGCGCGCGCGATCCGCAGCCATTCGACAGCACCATGCCGTAACCGAAAATGATTCCGCCCACGAACATCAGCGGCGCCGAAAATGATGGCTGCAGATAGATCGATTTTCCCAGATCGACGAAGCCCTCACCGGCTAGCAGTTGCGTGGCGGCGACTGCGACACCAATCGCCAGCGCGTAGGTCCGGACCAGTCGTCCATCGCCCTGCCCCCAATATCCACGCAGGCTGCTCGTCAGGCAGAAACCGCTCAGCAGCCCAACCACGCCGAAGGTGAGACCGATCAGAAAGCCGGCATAAACGGTGACGTGGGGATCGGGCGACACGAAATGTCCTTCTCAGTCGGAGGTCGATAATGTGGGGTGCTTCGGCGACATCAAGCAGCTGGCGACCACGCAACGCGCGGGACGCCCGGCTTCGCCGGACGCTTTGCTATTTGCCTTTTGTTCCGGTTCCGAGACCCGACATACTGGCGAACATGTCCTGAAAGCGCTCCGCCATCTTCGGATCGAAGGTAAACCAGTTCTGCAAAATAGTTTCCGGCGAAAACTTGTCGATGTTCTCCGCCATTTTCTGCTGGAGCTTGTCCATCATGGCGGTTTGCATCGGCTGCACGTCCGGAAGCCCCATAAACTGACGGGCCTCGACCGGCGTACAGTCGATCTCGATATTCACTTTCATGGCGCGCTCCTGTATCGCCTCGATTTGCGCGAACAGTATCGCCGCGAGAACGCCTGTGGCGCAAGCAATCATGATGCCCGCGCGAGCCGCAAACAGGGGTTCAGCCAAAGCGACCCGGAGCAAAAGGTGTCGGGTCGGCCAGCGGCTCCTCGCCCGTCATCATTTCCGCCAGCAGGCGGCCCGTCACCGGACCCAGCGTCAGGCCATGATGCTGGTGCCCGAAGTCGAACCACAATCCGGCATGGCGGGCGGCCTTTCCGATCACGGGCAGCATATCGGGCATGCACGGACGTCTTCCCATCCACGGCGCCGCATCGATCGCCCCGCCCAGCGGAAACAGCTCGCGCGCGACGGGAAGCGTGCGCGCGATCTGCACGGGCGACGGCGGCGCATCGCGGCGGGCGAATTCGGCACCGGTCGTCAGGCGAATGCCGCGATTCATGGGCGCCAGCAGATAGCCGCGATCCGAATCGAGAACGGGATGATGGAGCACCGCATTGCCGCGCGGCGCCAGATGCAGGTGATAGCCGCGCTTGATGCCGAGTGGCATGTCATAACCAAGCGGCCGGAAGACATCATCCGACCATGGTCCGAGCGCGATCACCGCTTCCCGCCCGGCCAACGCTCCGTTCGGGCCATCGACGCGCCACGCCGCGTCACGCTGCGTCAAGGTCCGCGCGTCGGCCTCGATGAAACGGCCGCCGCGACGCACGAATAACGCCGCATAGGCTTTCGTCAGCGCTCCCGGATCCGGAACGAATCCCGGCGCAGGCCAGTGAATGGCGCCCGCGAATGTTCCCGACAGATTGGGCTCGCGTGCGGCGATTTCCTGAGCGTCAAGAACGTCGGCTTCGATCCCATACCGGCGAGCGCGTTGGAGATCGGCGATGCCTCTGTCGATTGTCGCATTCGATCGGAACAGCTTTATCCATCCCGTCCTGCGCAACAGCTGCGGCACGCCCGCGTCGGCAATCAGGGCCTCATGCTCGACAAGGCTGCGCCTGATCAGCGGCAACGCGGCCATCGCGCTACGGAACGCGCGCTCCGGTGAAGATGCAAGCGCGTAGCGAACCAGCCATGGCAAAAACGCCGGCAGATCGCGAAACCGATAATGCGCTTCCGCAGACCGGTTCAGCGCATAACGCAGAACCTGGCGCAGATCGTAGGGAAACACGTAAGGAAACACCGACGCGCATTCGATCAGACCGGCATTCCCGTAACTCGTCTCCTCGCCCGCACCCTCATGGCGGTCGACGAGAATGACATCCCGCCCCCGCTTCTGCAGATGCAGGGCGGCCGAAACGCCGACGATTCCCGCACCCAGGACCAGAACATCGGCTTTGACCGGCGCCACACGACTCTCCGAACCTAATATCGTACGGCCTCGCCGAACGCTGTCGTTGCTATTTAAGTATCGCCGTTCGGCGGCGCAAACCTGCTGGCGGGCGCATGGTTCGACGGAGAACCTGCCGAACTCGGCAACGTCGGGGAGAACGAAAGGCGGAGCGCGCGTGCGAGCGACGGCTTGCGGACCGAGCGCCGGGAGCTGCAATATAGCAATTCCGGTTCGATGCGCCCCGCCGCCGATATGCCGTCGCGGCCGCTATGTCGACCGCAACACCTTCGGGCCCGCGTCGAATTCCGCAATCTGCTTGTTGCGCTCCGACCCGATGCCGGCCAGGTGATCGGTTGCAATCGCCACGTAGACGGCCGGAAGCACGAACAGGGTGAACATCGTTCCGATCAACATGCCCGCCACGACGACGAGACCGATCGAGAACCGGCTCGCCGCTCCCGCGCCCGACGCCATGAGCAGCGGCAGCAGGCCGGTGACCATCGCAGCGGTCGTCATCAGGATCGGGCGCAGTCTGACCCGCGCCGCCATTTCGATCGCCGAACGTTTGTCGAGACGTTCATTAAGCTGCAGTTCGTTGGCGAATTCGACCATCAAAATGCCGTGCTTGCTGATGAGGCCGATCAGCGTCAGCAGGCCCACCTGGGTATAGATGTTGATGGTCGCAACCCCGAAAAACAGCGGGATCAGCGCGCCCGAAATCGCCATCGGCACGCTGATCATGATGACGAGCGGATCGCGCAGGCTTTCGAACTGCGCCGCCAGCACCAGGAAGATGATGATGAGAGCGAAGCCGAAAGCGATCGCGAGCTGATTACCTTCGGTCACGTACTGACGCGCATCGGCGAGATAATCGTGGCTGAAACCCTTCGGCAGCTTCTGTG
>NZ_MKRN01000212.1:0-6156 GCF_001896955.1 Nitrobacter sp. 62-13
AATTTCCGTCTCTGCATGGCAACCTCCGGCCTCATGAAACACCCAATCTCGGTGTCCATCAAACCGGCAGCAGCTCAGATTGATAATCCCGTGGGCGCAACGCGAATGTCAATTCGTTGGCTTGACGAAAAGGACGTGCCGTCTAGGACATCAGACATTTTTCCAGGTGAATCAGGAGATGCGGGGAGATTCCGCCCGGGGCAATGTGTTCCCGATACACGCAAGGCATCTCTTCCAGTAGAAAGCAGAAAAAACGGCCCGTCTTTATAGGACGAGCCGAAATTCAGTAATTTGTGTGCAGAGGTTTAATGTTCGGTGCAAACCTTTGTGACGGCGGATTCGGCTTCGCTCTTGGTCTTGTAAACGCTGTTGCCGACCACAGTGACGGTCGTAGTAGTCGGCTTCGTATCGACTACCGTGCATTTCTTGGTGGTGGCATCGCGCACGATATAGAACTCCGCTGCGCTAGCGGCCTGAATGCCGAGACCAAGACCAAGCATAGCAAAAGTGCCGCAGACGATGAGCTTCTTCATTCACTATCTCCTCTTTTCAAAAGTAGCGATACATAACGACGACAGCCGCCCTAAGTTCCTGCAGCGTCATTGAACCGCGCCGGGTTTGCCGGAGGCCATTTGGTTTAAGTTATGCCGCCAGAGCCGTTTGTTCGAGCATGGCATAGTAGCGCTGCTCGGCTTCGGCCGGCGAAATGTTGCCGATCGGCTCCAGGAGCCGCCGGTTGTTGAACCAGTCTACCCATTCCAGGGTCGCGAACTCGACGGCCTCGAAGCTACGCCATGGTCCGCGCCGATGGATCACCTTGGCCTTGTAGAGACCGTTGATGGTTTCGGCGAGAGCATTGTCATAGGAATCTCCGATGCTGCCGACGGAAGGTTCGATACCAGCTTCTGCCAGACGTTCGGTGTATTTGATCGAGACGTATTGGCTGCCTCTATCGCTGTGGTGCACGAGGCCGCTGCGATAGACCGGCTGTCGATCATGCAATGCCTGCTCCAGCGCATCGAGCACGAAGCCGGCGTGCGCCGTGCGCGAAGCCCGCCAACCCACAATCCTGCGGGCATAAGCGTCGATGACGAAGGCGACATAGATGAAGCCCATCCAAGTTGCGACGTAGGTGAAGTCGGAGAGCCAGAGGACGTTCGGCCTCGACGCCTTTCGAAGGGTGCTCGCCGACATGATCCAAAACCATGCGAACCGCACGGGCCCGAACCTCCGGTGAAAACTTGTTCGTCGTCTTGCTTGTCATGGCTCCATCCTCTCAGGAGTTGATGGAGTAGATGCCCCTCCCGTCCAACCAGCGGCGTGGCAGAATTGCCATCGCAGAATGGGCTGCGGGCAATAGGAGGAACGACATGAACAACGTCACCATCATCGGCATCGATCTGGCGAAGCGCGTCTTCCACGCTCATGGCGCGTACGCCGACGGCAGCGTCGCATTCCGGAAGAGGATGGCTCGCTCTCAGGTCCTCCCGTTTCTGACCCGACAGCCGACCTGTGTGGTCGCCATAGAGGCATCCGCGAGCGCCCACGAATGGGGCCGGGCCATACAGGGGCTGGGCCACGAGGTGAGGCTCATCCCGCCCAGCTACGTCAAGCCATATGTCAAGCGCCAGAAAAACGACACCGCCGATGCCGAGGCCATAGCTGAAGCAGGACCACGACCGACTATGCGGTTCGTGGCGGTGAAAACCGAAGAGCAGCAAGCGAGGGCGATGGTGTTCCGGACGCGCGATCTACTGGTGCGTCAGCGCACGCAGCTGATCAACGCCTTGCGCGGGCATCTTGCCGAACACGGCGTCATCGCACCGCAAGGTCCGGCTCATCTCAAAACCTTGGCTGCCGCGATCGACGCCGCTGAACCTTCTATGCCCAAACTGGTTCGTGATGTTGGCCGCGTATACCTCGAGCAGATTGATCGGTTGAGCTGCAAGATTGCAGAGCTGGAGAAAACCCTTCGCCGCGAAGCCCAGTGCGGGGAAGAGACGCGCCGCCTTCAGACAATGCCAGGAATCGGACCGATCACGGCCATGGCGGTGGAAGCATTTACGCCCCCCATGACGACCTTCAAGCGCGGTCGCGACTTCGCCGCCTGGCTCGGGCTGGTGCCGGTTCAACATTCGACAGGCGGAAAGCAGCGGCTCGGCCGCACTTCGAAAATGGGCCAGCGGGACATCCGACGGCTGCTGATCATCGGCGCTATGGCCGTCATACAGTGGGCCGCCCGCCGCGGCACGCGACCCGGCTCATGGCTCGCCCGAATGCTGGATCGCAAACCGCTGATGCTGGTTGCCATGGCGTTGGCCAACAAGATGGCTCGCTCAATATGGGCGATGTTGACGAAGAAAGAGGACTATCGGGATCTTGGCAGCGCAGCAGCCTGAGCACCTACTCGGCGACTGCGAGGCCATGATGGGCGGCATGTGAGGAGGGCGTGAACGTCAAGGGCAAACGATCGGTCTGATCGGGATCAGGAAATGCACCGAGGCTCCAAGAGCGAAAAGCTCGTCGAGTTGATTTGCGCCTGATCCGCGTATTTCCATGACGGCCAGCGGCACCTCCGACGCCGCGTCATAGGCCTGACACATGACCGCACCCGATCACATGCTCGAAGACGCGAATGGCACTTGCATGAAACGGGGCATCCACACATGGTGCCTCCGGCAAACCCGGCGCGGTTCACTCGGCGACCGACAGACGCATGACGGTTATGCACTACCAGGGGATCAAATGAGCGCTTACGTGCAAAGCGGTAGGTTGGCCATCGAGGCAATGCGAGAGAATCAATAAGCGCCGAAAAATCATTGCGCCAAGATTGAGTGAGTCGTGCTTTTTCGGAAGGTCCCTATGTTTAAAGCTCTCGCCCTCGCCACGTTCATGGTCGCTGCATGTATCGTTATCCACTATGAAACGCTGCGATACATGTCCGTTTTGATACCATCACTCAAGGTCGCGGTTCGCCTTAAAGTTCTGCTCGTCGTTTTTGGATGCTTCATCGCCCACACGATTGAAGTTTGGCTGTATGCTTTCGCATATTTGCTGCTTGATCAAATTGGATTTGGATCCCTAAAGGGCCATACCGAGGAGCACTTCGTTGACTTCCTCTACTTCTCTGCGACGTCTTATTCCACTTTAGGAATCGGCGACGTTTACCCAACCGGCGTGTTTCGACTCATTTCCGGCCTCGAAAGTATCAATGGCTTATTTCTGATCGCGTGGTCGACTTCGTTTACATACTTCGTGATGGACCGGCTTTGGCCGCTGCATTCTGACCGCACGAATGAGGACCGAAGCGATTGAACGTTTTCCTACTGCATGCTGAATTTCATTCAGGCTATGCTTGTTTTCGCCATTCAAGCCGAAGTTACCCGTTTTGTCGAACGCCACCGCGTTGAGTAGTCGCGTTTCGTCAAGCGCTCCTATGGGGAAAGGGCTTCGGTATAGGTACCGACAACCAGCGGTTCTCCGGGACAACATCACGCAGATTCAACCCGCCTCCGCCGATGCAACTTTCTCATTTTAAAGTGCCGTGCTCCCGGTACGCCAATGTCAAACCGTCATCCCGAGATCAGCTCCCGAAGGCGGTCTATTTCGGCCGGCCGGTTGGGTTACAGCATAACCAAAGTTGTCCCGGACGACCGCATCACACGTAATAGGACCTCGCTCGACTGTACCCTGCGATTCATTCTGGCCGCGCATCTGATCCATGCTCTGATAACTGGGCACCAAACCAGCGGTGGATCGCTGTAGCCAAGTGCCTGTCCCGACCCTCGAACGTGATTGCCGCACCGAGTGGCAATTCTGAATAACTGACGGCGATTTCTTGATGGTGGGTTGCAAGCTCCGACAAGCCCGGCATTGATTTGCCGTGAAGCGACATAGGATCAGCATAGTCGCCACGCTCAAAAGCTTTTGCTTCATGTTGAAGATGACGCCGGACTAGCCGAATCTGGTCCTTGTCATACGTGTCCTTGACTACGACACTTTGTACTCCGCCTGTGTCGGTCATCTTGAAGAAATGCACTGTCTTGCTGAGATCGAAGGGCATGACGGTTTGCGCCATCGCGTGAACGTGCTCTTGCTTCGTCTGGCTTAACGCTGGCACAGCACCCAATGCCGCAGCAAACCCTGCGGCTATTACAGTTGCAAAAACAAAATGCTGGTCGCACCTTCGATATTATGAAATGCTGTCATTATCGCAGCTGTCAGCATCATCCGACAGGCTCTGGCGCGCTGGCTTCGTGCTCCTGACCACGAATTCCGCGCCAGAGTTCTTTGCTTCCTTGAAGCGCTCGCTCCTGCACATGTTCGGTCTTGAAACCGAGATCTATCAGGCGGCCCGCGAGATGAGCAAGAACAGGCGACCGGGCATCCGACGGCCGAATAGATCGCCAACCACTGACGGAGGCGTGTGGCTGGGAGCAAATCCCTCGTTACCTGGTCCGGGACCGCGATGGTGCCTACGGCGAAATATTCCTGCGTCGGGTTCGGTCCATCGGTATTCGAGACCGTCCAACGTCTCCTCGCTCACCCTGATAAAATGCATACGCCGAACGGCTGATCGGATCGATCCGCAGGCGCGAAAGTGGTCCGTTGATCTGCCTCAAAGAACGCTAGTCAGCTACATTGTAGTTGAAATGAGCACGTCGGGAAAGTGTAGTGTGTCGCGTTTGAAAAGACGGCGTCCCCCACCGGACTCGTGAGGAGATAAGTGATGATGTGGGGATATGGTCATGATTGGGGCATGATGGGATGGGGCGGCGGAGTATTTAACATGATCATCTGGCCTCTGGTTATCGTCGCGCTGGTCATTGGTGTGATTTGGTTCTTACGGTCGCCATCTCATGGAGGCGCGGGGCGGCGGCCACGGCGCTCATCTGGCATCGATATTCTCGAAGAGCGCTATGCGCGCGGAGAAATTGATCGCGACGAGTTTCTGCAAAAGAAGAAAGAAATTTCTGGTTGAGGCCGCGTTCCAGTGAAATTCGCATCGTTGCAAACAGGGAGATCAGACATGTCGAAGCGAACGATTTTTACCATCCAGCTTGCGAGCGTTATCGCGGTTGTGGCCTTGACGATTTCTTCTCCAGTTAGCGCCCAAATGGGCAACAGAGGGTACGGCCCTGGAATGATGTATGGACAAGGTTATGGACATGGCATGATGGGTCCTGGCTACGGCCTGGGAATGATGGGCAATTACGGCCCCGGCATGATGGGCGGCTGTCCAATGATGGGAAGTACCCCTGACGGTCAGGTGTCGACCTTTGCGGTGGGGCGTATCGCTTTCCTCAAAGCGGAGCTAGGTATCACCGACGATCAAAAAAGCGTATGGGATGCTTATGCGGAGGCGATCAAGGACAATCTGCAAAACATGCAAGGCATGTGGCAGACAATGAAGACCATATTCGAAGCCAAGACGCCGGTCGATCGTCTTGATGCGCGAATTGCCGCAATGGACAGCCGGCTTGCCGCACTCAAGGAGATTAAACCGGCACTTGCGAAGCTCTACGCCGCACTGAGTGCCGACCAAAAGAAGAAGGCAGACGAGGTGCTTACCGGTGCGGGGTGCATGATGTGACGCGGCTCGCGACGATGCACTCTCGACCGCCTCAGCTTCTTCCGCAAGAACTGTCACGCCGATGGGGGAGACGCATTAATGCCTTTCAAGAGTATTCTTTCCGTGGTCGAACTTGACCATACGGATGATGATCTCAGCAGGGCCATTGATCTAAGCGCCAAGGCAAATGCGCACCTTTCCGTTCTGGTCATCGGACCGGCTGCACCGCCCCCGATCATGGAATACGGGGCGCTAGCGGAAGAAAGGGAAGAAGATACCGCCCGACTCGATCATCGCGTGGAAGAGATCACCGCAATAGTGTCCAAGGCAGGTATTTCGTTCGACGCAAATCGCGCTTATGTGGACATGACTTGGGCCCACGACGTGGTCGGGCGGCATGCGCGATATGCCGACCTGACGGTGATCTGCGGTAGCCTAATGGAGGAAGGACAACTGCGCGAGGCAATCTTGAAAGGGGCGCTCTTCGAATCGGCGCGTCCCGTGCTCATTGTACCGAAGGGAGCGGTAGGTACTTTGCGTCCGAAGGTGATTCTTCTCGCATGGGAGTCATCTCTCGAGGTCGC
>NZ_MKRN01000212.1:6219-25706 GCF_001896955.1 Nitrobacter sp. 62-13
CGGGGGCGGACGTCGCCGCCTGGCTTACCCGCCACGGCATCAAGGTCACCGTCGATCAATTGCCGAGCGGAGGGCGCGCAACAGCCGAGGTGCTACGGCACCATGCCATGGATGTAGCTGCTGATATGCTCGTGATGGGTGCATACAGCCATTCGCGCGTGCGCGAACGTATCTTCGGCGGCGTTACCAGGGCGATGATCGAAGAGGGTACCATTCCCCTTTTTATGGCACATTGACGAAGTAGGAGAGCGACTCCGCTTCCTATCAGCGCCTTCTCAGCGATGCCTCGGCCCCGGCTGCCAATTCTACAATTTCGGTGGTGATTTCCGCTTGCCGAAGCTGTTGCTCTCGCTGTGAGAGTGACGTGAGCTTGGTCCCGATGTTGGTTTTGGCAGCTGCCATCGCCATCATGCGCGCGTCATTTTCAGATGCGAACGCGTGCATTGCCGCTTCGCAGAGCTGCGCGTAAACATATTCGGCAGTCAGGCGTTCGAGGAGGTCGTGAGGAGAAAGCGTCGTCAATGGCGGTTGCTCGTTGATCGGCCGAGCGAACTTGGTGAGGTCAAGCGGTAGCAACGAATGACGATCAACGTAGATCCCGCCGCCGGAAGCTGAGCGTGAAACCACGATATCGACCCTTACAATCGCGGTTGATGCGATCTGGCCGTACAATGCGTCGGCGATCTGGTTGGCGATCGCCGGGATCGCGTCGACATGCGTGGCCATCGGAGCCGTCCAGGTCGGCAGTAACCCGCGTTCCTTGGCAACAATTGTGCCGCGAGTTCCAATCATGAGAACCACAGCACTCGAAACGTCACTTGCCGCTGCGTCGAGGACACGTTCGCTGAAGGCGCCGGCGAAGCCTTGCTCCGCGCAAAACAGGACTAAGCCCAGTTTGCCCCGCAGCAGCGATGGTGAGCGCGGCATATCCGCCGGCATCAGACTCAAAGCGTGCCCGATGGCGCGAGATACGACGCGGCTGTAGGCGTCGATGCCGGCGAGCAATGCCCGCCCGCGCTGCGCCCGGGATGCAGCAATCCCGCGCATGGCGGTGACCACCGACTCAAGCTGTCGGACGTTCTGAATCTGAGCGACGACGTCGGCAAGTCGTTCGGCCATCAGGCAGCCCCTGTTTCCAATGCTGGCCTGGTGGACGCAATCTGCGCTGCGAGCGCCATCAGTGCGCCTGCAAATCTTGCGCTCTGCGCATCATCAAGCTTGCCAGTCCGTTCCACCGCGTCGAAGATGTCCTTAGCCGAGCGGTCGAGCCAGGCTGGCAATTCGGCGCAGAATTGTCCGATCGCCTCAAGTGGAATGCGGTCAAGTATCCCGTTCTGCAATGCCGTCACTAACGCGACTTCGTCCGCCAGTCGTGTCGGTGCATACTGTGGTTGCGACAGCACGGCGCGGATGCGGTGACCGCGCGCAATCTTGTCCTTGACCTGGTTGTCCGTCACTCCACCGAAGCGTGTAAACATCTCCAGCTCCAGGAATTGGGCGTAATCGAGACGCAACGCGTGTGAGGCCTTGCGCAAGGCGGGCGCTTGGGTCTTACCGCCGACACGACTGACGCTGGTGCCGACATCGACAGCGGGCTTATGTCCTTCGTGGAATAACCGTGCGTCGAGTACGATCTGTCCGTCGGTAATCGAAATGAGATTGGTCGGGATGTAAGCACTCAGATTTCCGGCATCGAGCTCCGCGATCGGCAGCGCCGTCAACGACCCGCCACCTGCGGCCTTGGAAAGCTTGGCTGCGCGTTCGAGCAGCCGCGCATGGACGTAGAACACGTCGCCGGGATAGGCCTCGCGGCCAGGTGGTTGGCGGGTCAGCAGCGCGATCTCGCGGTGAGTGGCGGCATGCTTCGTCATGTCGTCGATGACGACTAACGCATGTTGGCCGCGGTCGCGAAAATACTCGGCCATGGTCATGCCGGAAAACGGTGCAATCCATTGTAGGCCGGGCGCGGCCGAGGCGCGGGCGATGACGAAGATGCAGCGCTTGGGTGCCCCGTGGGCCCGCACCGCGTCAATAACACGTTTGACCGTCGATGATTTCTGGCCAACCGCGACATAGATGCAGACAATGTCGCTGGATTTCTGGTTGATAATACAGTCAATCGCCACTGCGGTCTTGCCGATGGCCCGGTCGCCGATGATCAATTCGCGCTGGCCGCGGCCGAGTGCAAACATCGAATCGATGACGAGCAGTCCAGTCTGTACCGGTTCGCTGACGAAATCGCGGTCGATGATCGTTGGCGCAGGTCGCTCGATCGGCTCGTAACCTATGGTCTCAATCAATCCGCCGCCATCAAGGGGACGGCCGAGCGGATCGACGACGCGGCCAAGGAGTGACGGCCCCACAGGCACGCGCACCACCTCGCCGGTCCCACGCACCCGGTGGCCAGCTTCGAGACCTTCGGGGTCGTCGAGGAGCACGCATCCCAACGTGTCCCGGTCCAACGTGGTGGCGAAACCGACTTGGCCCTGTTCGAAGTGCAAGAGTTCATCCAGCCGCACATCCTCGAGGCCCGACACCATCGCAATGCCATCGGCAACCGCCTCGACGCGGCCGACCTCTTCGGCCGACGGCGCCAGCGTCGCGGAACCGACGCGAGCCTTGGCGTCGCGGAGCCAGCGATCAAGACGGGCCGTGGTGTCCGTCACGGTTCAATTCCTCGCGGATGCGCCCCAGATCCGCCTGCCAATTGTTGCGAACGATCGTGTTACGGCTGTGAAGCTCGATGCCGGCGATCAGGGCCGGATCGCTGCGGAAGGTGAGAGAGAGCTCAGTGCCAAATACCCCGTGGAGAGATTTGCGGACCTGCGCTGCCTGTTCATCGGTCAGGACAGCTGCCGTCACAACTGCGATGGGGTGATCTGCGTCCGCTGCGGCGAAACTATACTGCGCCTCGGACGACAAGTTGCGCAGTTCGCCGCAAATGCCTTCGAGAAAAGCAGGAAAGGAAACGCCAACTGGAAGCCGCTTCAGCAGACGCTGTGTGATCTCGATGGAGAGCTCGCTCGCATGTGAGATGATGGCTTGCTCGGTCGTGGCTCTCTCGCGAGCGATCGCGGATTCGGCCTCGGCGCGCTGCTTTGCAATCTCATCGGCCAATTTGGCGAGCAGCCTGGCTTTCTCCCCCTCGGCGGCCTTCTGAGCTTCAGCGACCAGCCGCTCGCGCTCCGCGGCGACGTTGCCGCGCGCCTTGTCGGCCTCAGCGCGCAGATCGATGGCTTCCTTTCGGGCGTGGGCCGCGTCGGCCAACAGCCTGCTCGTTTCTTCCTGGCGTTTGGCCACGATATCGGCCACCGGGCGGAAGAAGAACCGGCCAAGGATCCAGATGAGAACGAGAACATTGACGGTCTGGAGCGCCAGCGTCCACCAGTCGATATGCATGGACCTAAATTGGGCTCAATGGATGAATGGATTGGCGAACAGCAACAGCAGGGCGATCACAAGGCAGTAGATCGCCATGGTTTCGATCATGGCGAGACCGACGAACAAGGTGCGCGAGATGGTGCCAGCGGCCTCCGGCTGGCGGGCGATTGCGTCCATGGCGGCAGCAACGGCGCGTCCTTCGCCAAGCGCCGGCCCAATCGCACCGAATGACACGGCCATCGCCGCTGCGAAAATGCTGACGATTTCAATCCAGTTCATGGTCCTTTCCTTTCTTTGAAGCCGTGGGCCGGCCTGCGTTCAGGGCGCTGCCGATGAACACCATGGCGAGGACAGTGAAGATGTAGGCTTGCACCGCACCCGTCAGCAGATCGAGTGCCATCAGCGGAATAGGAACGAGTAAGCCGGCCAGCGACAGCACGATTCCGACGACGAAGACGCCACTCATGACGTTGCCGAACAGACGCACGATCAACGAGAAGGTGCGGGTGAACGTTTCCACGATATTGAGTGGGATCATAATGAAAGTCGGCTGGGCGAAGGTCTTCAAATATCCGCCGATGCCGCGAGCACGGATGCCAAAATAGATGATGGCGAAGAACACAATCAGGCCGAGTGCGGCGTCGGTCTCGATATGGGCGGTCGGCGGTTCGACGCTTGGTACCAGCGAGGACCAATTGGCCGCCAGGATGAAAAGGAACAGCGTACCGATTATCGGAACATAGGGTTTCGGCGCGACCCGCATTGTAGCTTGGATTTGGTCCTCAATGGCGCCGACGATCATTTCAAGCACGGTCTGCGGCATGGATGGCTTCAGTGACAACGAGCGCGTGGCAAGCCATCCGCCGAACGCGAGCGCACCCATCAGTCCCCAGGTTACCACGACGGGTTCGGTGACCGCGACCGGTCCGACCGTGAACACGATCTTGGCGGTAAGCGGAGACTGGATCATGGCTGCATTTCCCAACGGAAGACCACGATTCGGGCCACGAGAAGTCCGAGCGCAGCGGTAAGCAGCGGCAGTGCACCAAACGAGCGCGCGATGATCGAGAGAGCCGCAGCCGGCATGGCAAAGCGCAGAAGCTGAAGCGCGAACGGCAGAAGCGCTCGGCCGCTCACCAAGATACGAACATTCCAGCGCAAGGTGAGAAAATGAAACCAGCCAAGGAGGGCCCCGGCCAGTAGCCAGCCGAAGGCCTGAAATACCATGGCCATCGAGGCATGATTAGTGAGCCAACAGTTCGTCATTGCTGATGCATCCACCGCCACGCCGACCAGAAGCCGATCGTCACACCGCTCATCAGTAGTGGTGCGCTCCAGAAAATGCCGGTCCCAAGCTTGTGGTCGAGCCATCGTCCGACGAAGAGCCCGATCAGGGTCGGCGTGACGATAATCCAGCCAAGCACACCGATCTGGCCGACAAAGCGCATCACCGATGGCTCGCCTTCCTTTTTCCAAATATCGCGCCGCTCGCGCTGTTGACGGGCTGCCTCAGCCAAGCCGTCAGGCGGTTGCTGGCCCACTGGATTCTGCTCGGCGTTCATGGCCCGCCCTCTATCGCGCCCGGCCGGTCGGGACGCAGGTAGCGGATAATTTGCCGGATCGTCTTCATCTGTAATTGCAGACTTTCCGTGCGGGAGGCCCGCTCGGCGTCGAGGCGCTTGTGAAATTCGGCGAGGACCACCTGTTCGAGGCATTCAAGATCGTCGCCGGGGACCGCTTCACGCGTGGCGATCGCGACCTCGTTGCCATTGGTGACGGAAAGAACGCCGCGACGGACGGCGCAGTAGCGCGCGTTATCGTTCGCACCATGCCAGCTTACGATCGAGACGTTCAGCGCTGTCAGAAGATCGGCGTGGCCGGTGAGAATGCCGAAACTGCCGCTCTCGTCCTCGGCGCGCACGGCTGTGACATTCCGATCGTCAATCACGACGGCTGTCGGGGTGGTGATTAGAAGCCTCATTGCGGCCGCTCTCCCCCTTGGACTTCGTATCCTTGTCGCGGGCGTCCTCGATGGTGCCCACCATATAGAGCGCGCTTTCGGCCATATGATCACAGTCGCCGCAAAGGATGGCCTGGCAACCCTTGAGCGTGTTGGCGAGCGGGATCGAACGCCCCGGGACGCCGGTAAAGGCCTCGGTGACGGCAAACGGTTGCGTGAGGAAGCGCTGTAGGCGGCGTGCGCGAGTTACGGCAAGCCGATCCTGCGCGCTCAATTCCTCAATGCCCAACAGCGAGATGATATCTTGTAGTTCCCGGTAATGCGCGATGGTTTCCCGCACTTGCTCGGCCACGCGATAGTGCTCCTCGCCGACCATGGTTGGGTCGAGCAGAATCGAGGAAGAGCTCAAAGGATCGATGGCAGGGTACATGCCCTCGGCGGCCATCGATCTCGACAGCACGATCATGCTGTCGAGATGACTTGCAATGGCTGTCACTGCCGGATCGGTGAAGTCGTCGGCCGGCACATATACGGCCTCGATCGCCGTAACCGACACGCCCCCGATCGAAGCGATACGCTCATGCAAAGCTGCCACTTCGGTGGCGAGTGTTGGCTGATAGCCGACTCGCGACGGCAGCCGCCCGAGCAGGCCCGACACTTCGCTGCCCGCCTGCACGAAACGAAACACGTTATCCATCAACAACAGCACGTTCTTGCGTTTCTGGTCGCGGAAATATTCTGCAATGGTGAGTGCGGTGAGCCCGATTCTCCAGCGTGCGCCGGGGGGCTCGTTCATCTGCCCGTAGACCAGCACACTGTTCTCTAGCACTCCGGAGCGGCGCATCTCACTGAGAAGCTCGTGCCCCTCGCGCGATCGTTCGCCGATACCGGCGAATACCGAGATACCTTGATAGCTTTGCACCATCGCGTGGATCAGCTCCATCACCACGACGGTCTTGCCGACGCCAGCGCCCCCAAGCATCGCCGCCTTGCCGCCTTGCGGCAGTGGCGCCAGCAGATCGATGACCTTGATTCCAGTTTCAAAGATAGTGGAGGCGGGGCTTCGTTCGCTAAGCGGAGGTGGCCTCCGGTGAATTGGCATTCGCGGTAGGGCAGGGGGCAGCGCCGGGCCGTTGTCCCGAGCGCGGCCGGTGACGTCGAGGAGGCGGCCAAGAATAGGTTCACCGACGGGTACTGTGATCGGCCCCCCGGTCGCTCGCACCGGCACGCCCCGCTTCAGTCCCGCAGTAGCTTGAAGCGCAACGCCTCGCACGGTGCTCTCGTCGAGGTGCGCTTGGACTTCGACGATGAGGGGGCCAGATTGATCCCATTCGACGATCAAGGCCTCTTCAAGCCGTGGCAGTTCGGTACTGTCGAAGGCAACGTCAATCACTGCTCCCCTTACGGAAAGAACCTTTCCTCTCGGCTGTGTTGAGGGAGCCATCGCGACGCCCATCTATGCTTCCGAACTAACTTTTTACATTATGCGACCGTCTTCCGCGCTTGGAAAGCAAGTATATGAGTGAGGAGCTTCCAAAAAAATGGAAAGATATTGATCTGCCTCAACGTAAACTTGAATTGTTGTCCTCTTCAATAACGAACAATTCCGCGCGATCTGGTGGGTAGTCGGTGTCACAGTAATAACGCGGAAAGCAAAAAAGTGCTTTTGCGGGCCAGTTGGCTAGACCGGCGATGTCGGTTGACATGCCAAGACTAGTGTCGGCCTTTGCTGGGATGCCCAACTCTTCATGGCACCTTTGGACATCATGGCTCTTCTGCGGAGCAAAACAATAATAGGAATGGTAGAATGACCAAAGATGCACCGCATGTGATCTGGTTCGAAGAGCTGGGACGGAACGACGTACCACGCGTCGGCGGCAAGAACGCCTCGCTCGGCGAGATGGTGGGTCACCTAGCCTCCCAAGGCGTGCGGGTGCCGCCGGGATTTGCAACGACTGCGGACGCGTATTGGTAATACATCGAGGCAAACGAGCTCGGCCAGACGATCACCGATTCGCTCACCGCACTCGAGGCCGGTCATGCGCCGCTTGCCGAAGTTGGGGCTACAATCCGTCGCGAATTCCTGCGTGGTAAGTGGCCACAAGGTATTGCCAAGGTCATTCAGGAATCGTATCGCGAACTGTGCCGGCGCGCCGGCAAAGTAGATAGTGACGTGGCCGTGCGCTCAAGTGCGACAGCCGAAGACCTGCCCGATGCGAGCTTTGCCGGGCAACAGGAAACCTTCCTCAATATCCGCGGCGATGAAGCGCTGCTCGAAGCGTGCCGGCGCTGCTACGCGTCGCTGTTCACCGACCGGGCCATCAGCTACCGACAATCCAAGGGTTTCGACCACATGAAGATCGCCCTTTCCGTCGGCGTGCAACGCATGGTCCGCTCAGACCTTGGCAGCGCCGGCGTCATGTTCTCGATCGATACCGAAACCGGCTTCGACAAGATCGTGCTCATCAATGCTGCTTGGGGATTGGGCGAGAATGTCGTGCAGGGCGCGGTCGATCCCGACGAGTATGAGATTTTCAAACCGTTCCTGTCGAACGCCGCCATCACACCGATCATTGAGAAGAAGCTCGGCGAAAAGTCCAGCAAGATGATTTACACGAGCGACGCCGATCATCCTACCAGAAATGTACCGACGTCTCGGGCCGAACGCGCAGCGTTCGTGTTGAGCGACCGTGACATACTTGCGCTTGCGCGCTGGGCTTGCATCATCGAGGATCATTATGGGCGCCCTATGGACATGGAATGGGCCAAGGACGGCGAGACCGGCGAGCTATTCATTGTCCAAGCACGACCCGAGACCGTCCAATCGCGCAGAGAAGCAAGCACGTTCAAAACGTATCAAATCAAGTCCAGGGGCCGAAAGCTTGCTTCCGGGCTCAGCATCGGAGAGGCCGTGGTTGCCGGCCAAGCCTGTCTCATCGATAGCCCCCGCGATATTGATCGCTTTGTCGACGGGGCAATTCTGGTAACGCGGACGACCGACCCGGACTGGGTACCGATCATGAAGCGTGCCATTGCTGTCATCACCGATCATGGTGGTCGCACCTCGCACGCGGTAATCGTCAGCCGCGAAAGGCGCGCATTGCCTTGTATGCAGCTTGGTCCATCGTATCCGAAGCCAGTGGCGAAACCAACGCCGAATCCAAACCAGGTGCAGCAACCCAGCCCGCGAACCATTTGCCGAACGGCGGCCAGAACAAGTCAGTTCCAGCCAGGATTAGTCCTGTAGCGATCTGAAGGAGAAGCAGAAGCAGAATGAGTACGATCGCGATGCGCGCTGCCGGATTGTGCCCAACATATTGTTGCGGCTCGCCGGAAAGGAAAGCAGTGGCATAGCTGCGCAATGCGCCCCAGTAGCCAGGCCCGTAGGGCAAGATCGCACGCCATCGCGCATAGCGGTTGCCGAGAAAGGCCCAAACAAAGCGCCAGATTAAATTCAATGCCATGACGTAACCCAGCGCCACGTGGATCAGCTTGAGCTGGACTTTGCCGCCGACCGAAAGTCCAAGCGCATCATCGTTTAGCAGCATAACTCCGACGCTTATCAAGCCGAGCACGACGAGTGCGTTAAGCCAATGGAACCACCGCGTCGGGACGTCCCATACATTGTAAGCACGATATTGCTGGGATGGCATCTTGGACATTGATGGCACTCCATACTATAGCGGCTTTGTCGCGTTCGAGTAGGCTCTCACACAAAATATCTTCCAACGGTTGATTTCCATCAATACGACCCGGCATCCTATATGCGGAGGCAGCCATGTAGAGATCGCCAGGTCGTGAAGGTTATTCGCGCTGAGAGCTCAGCCCGGCGCGTGGGCGTGTTTCGTAGTCAGTAAAGACCTGGCACTTCCCTCAGTGCAGCGCGTTGCAGTCCAGTTTGATGATCCCGTTGATGGCGAGATTACACATCCCCGGTTCTTCTTAATTTTAATAGCTGTGCCTGTCGTCGGCCATCCGATCACGATGTCGAGGACGCTTTCGCAAAGGAACGCTTCTGGTTTGGACGGAATTGTCAGATTGAGTTCGAAGAGGGCTGCTAATCAGCAGCCCTCTTGCGGCCGGAGATCATGGACGCGATTAGGTTTTCACGATGCTGGAAGCTCATGATCAGTACGCCGATGACGTGAGCCACGACGAGGCCAACGGTCAAATTGGCCAGGAACTCGTGGACGTGTTCGACCAGCTTGGAGCCCCAGAAGGCGTCCGTGGTCATCATATAGCCCGTGGCGCCCGTGCCGGCCAGCGCGATCAGGAGCGCGACGATCATCGCACCGCCCGCTGGGTTGTGCCCGATATAGCGGGGAGCTCTGAGCATCACGACGTCGCGAACATAGGCGAGGACTTCGCGCGGCAGACGAACGAAGCTAGAAAATCGCGCATGCCGCGGACCGACGAAGCCCCAGACGATGCGGGCCGCGAGGAGCCCGGCGATGACGTAGCCGGTCGCGATGTGCACCCGTTCGAGCTCGTCGCCGGTGGCGTAGGCGATCACGAAACAGGCAACCAGGGACCAGTGGAAGATCCGGACGAATGGATCCCAGACTTTGACCGTGGCCGGCGGCATCGCGCCGCCGGCTCCGATCATATTGCTCATGGTTCTCATTTGCGAACCGTCACATCTGGCCGATGATCCGGCCGTTGGTCGGGGCCACAGACAGCTCGACCCGGTTGCTGTTTTTGTCGAGCGTGTAGAACTCGCCGCAGACATTCTTGAGTTTGGCCTTCTGAACTTTGTAGCCTTGAGCCTCGACTTTGGCCTGCAACTGCTCCACCGGGAGCCACTGGGTTTCGGGGACCGACGTGCACGGCTTGCCGAGGCTGCCAGCTTGGGCGGCAGCTGTCCCAAGCGTCACGGCGGCAATGGTAAGGATCGCTATCTTGCGCATAGGTGTCTCCGGACAGTGGCCGGCCGCATCATGCGCCGGCAATGCGGGCAACCCTGCCAGAAGCGGCCTGACCGCCGCCTGTTGACCCAGGTCAGCGATTTGTCAGGTGACATCTGGCATTCATGTCTTTCGGAGAATGAGTTGTTTTCATGTACCTACGTCTGTGCCGAGTTCGTGCCTTGATCCTTGCGGTCGCCTTTCTGGCGGCGGACGGCGGGTTGCCGGCATTCGCTCGCGACCACGATGATGCACGACGGGCCGTTGAGGCCGGTGAGATCCGTCCGCTTACGGACATTCTGAATATCGTCAAGGGCAAGCTTCCCGGCGACATCGTCAGCGTGAAGCTTGAACGGGAAGCCAGTGCCTGGATGTACGAGTTGCGGGTCGTCGACGACAAGGGGCGGCTGTTCGAGATCCACGTCGATGCTCGCAGCGGCGAGGTCGAACGGACCAAGGAGAAGTGATGCGCGTGCTCGTTGTCGAGGATGACCAGCGGATCGCAACGGACGTCTCACGCACGCTTGAATCGTCCGGTTACGTGGTTGAAACGGTTGCGAACGGCGAGGACGCTTGGTTCCTCGGGGACACCGAGGACTATGGCGCCATCATTCTCGATCTTGGCTTACCTGGGATGGATGGCCTCGCGGTTTTGAAGCGCTGGCGCGCCAATGGACGCCACATACCTGTTCTCGTCCTCACTGCGCGAGGAAGTTGGGCCGAGCGGGTGGACGGCATTGACGCCGGCGCCGACGATTACCTGCCGAAACCATTCCGGATGGAGGAGTTGCTGGCGCGGCTTCGGTCCATCGTGCGGCGCTCAGCGGGGCATGGTTCCTCGGTAATAACCGCGGGAGAGATCACCCTGGACGAGCGGCAGATGAAGGTAACCCGACGAGGCGTGCCGATTGCGCTTTCGCCGCTTGAGTACAGGCTGATCGCTCATCTCCTCCGAAATCGAGGGCGGGTCGTCTCGCAGCAGGAGCTTGATGAGAACGTCTATGGTCACGGGGAAGAGCACGATTCCAACACGCTCGAGGTGCTGGTCGGTCGCGTGCGCAAGAAGCTCGGCGCTGATGTGATCGAAACGCGGCGCGGCTTCGGCTATCTGATGCCGGAGGCCCCGGCATGAACCGGCATTCGCTCAAACTGCGACTCGTCGCCGGCGGCCTCATGGCCATCCTGATCGCGCTTGCGGTTGCCGGTGGTGCGCTCATCGTTCTTTTCGAGCGTCATGTCTCACGCACCCTGGCTCAAGATCTCGACGTTCATCTGAAACAGCTTCTCGCGGGCATCGACGTCGACCCGCAAGGCAAGCTGATGCTAATGCAGACGCCGGTCGATCCACGCTTCGCCGAGCCTCTCTCCGGACTTTATTGGCAGATCGGCGATGACCGCGGGCAGCTTCTGCGCTCGCGTTCGCTCTGGGACTCCGTTATCGAACTCCCACCGGATCGGCTGAACCCTGGCGAAACGCACCAGCACGAAGCGTCCGGACCTGGTGGCCAGCGCCTGCTGGTCGCCGAGCGCGCCGTCACGCTTTCCGCAGATGAAAGACCGGTAATCATCCGCGTCGCGGTCGCCGAGGACCTCGCGAGGGTGTCGGCTGCGACCTCGGCCTTCGCCAAGGATCTTGCGCTCGCGCTCGTACTTCTCGGTTGCGTGCTGGCTCTTGCGACATGGGTCCAGGTGGGCGTCGGCTTGCGTCCACTGGTCACTCTGCGCCGCGGCGTGGCCGACATCAGAGCAGGGCGCATCCGGCATCTGCCGTCCACGGTTCCGACCGAAGTTCGTCCCCTCGTCGAGGAAGTCAATGCATTCATTGATGCGCAGGCGAGGGAGATCGAACGGTCCCGCGGCCGCGCCGCCGATCTGGCTCACGGACTGAAAACGCCGCTTGCGGCTCTTGCAGCGGATGTGTCGCGCCTCCGTGATCGGGGCGAGCGCGACATCGCTCGGGACATCGAAGCCGTCGGCGAAGCCATGGGCCGCCATGTCGACCGCGAGCTCGCGCGGGCCAGGGTTCGCGGGCGAACGCATGGCGTCCCCGCAGCGTCCACATCCGTGAAACCGCTCGTGGACTCCATCGTCGCGACCGTGTCGCGCACGCCCGATGGCGCGCGAGTGAGATTCGAGAACCTCATCGCCGACCATCTTTGCGTTCCGCTCGACCGGACTGATCTTGCCGAGGTTCTGGGTAATCTAATCGAGAACGCGGTCCGGCATGCCGCAAGATCGGTCCGCATCGCCGACGGAAGCCGATTATCCCTTGTCGTCGAAGACGACGGCGAGGGCATCGAACCGAGTCACCTGTCACGCGTGCTTGCACGCGGCGCTCGTCTCGACGAGCGAGGCAGTGGCGCGGGTCTGGGGCTTGCCATCGTGCAGGATGTCCTGGACGCGTACGGCTGGGGACTGGAGCTCTCCAGGTCGGAGCTCGGTGGCCTGAAGGCAGTAATCACTCCGATGTCCGAAAGCGACCGTTATCGCTGCAGAACGAAAGAGGGATCGTCAACCTCGGAGGCAACCCCGCCATTCAAAGTTTATCCCATCCAGAGAGATAGGATAGGTACATGATGACGAAGCAGTGCATCCACGAAATCCATGCCCAGATCGTCAAGCGCCTCGCGGAAAACCGCCATTGCCGCGTTATCGAGATGGTCGACGACGGCCACTCCTGCCTGGAACTGGCCCAGCAATTCCACGCGGTCGAGAAGGTGATCACAGAACCGAAGCGGAGGCTCATCCACCGTCACGTCGACAGTAGCCTCGACGTTGTGGTCAACAGCGGCTCCTCGAAGCTGACAAAGGATGTGCTCGTCGAGTTCAAGGCGCTCGCGCGCTACCTCTGACCGGAAACCAGCCGATGTCGCCTCGAAAGTCCATATTGTTGCTGGGTCTCGCCGCCGTCGTCGCGGCAGTCGCTTTCGCGGTCTGGGGACCGAAAGTGCTGACGCTGCGCAAGATGACGGGTCTGGTCGCGACGGAGGCGCCGCAGCAATTTGGGCCGCAGAAGGAGAAACGAAACCCTGTCATTCGGATGGACGAAGAACGGATCGCTTTGGCCAAGATCGAGCAGATCAAAGTCGGCCCGGCAACGATGGCGACGAGACTGTCGGTCCCGGCCGTCATTGCGCCCGATGCCAATCAGGTTGCCCACGTGTCGGTAAAGCTGTCAGGAACCGTCGCCGAGCTCCGCAAGAACATCGGCGACGAGGTGAAGAAAGGCGAGATCCTTGGAGCACTGGAGAGCAGGGAGGTCGCCGACGCGAAAAGCGAGTACATGGCCGCGCGACTGTCGAACGATCTGCAGCAGGATCTGACGACTCGCGATAAGGCTGCTTGGGGCAGCAAGGCGATCCCCGAGCAACAGTACATCAGATCGCGCAACGCCGCGTCGCAGACGGCTATGCGTCTCGACATCGCTCGGCAAAAGCTGTTCGCGCTCGGGGTCGACGAAAGCGAGATTGTCGCGATCCCACAGGCGCCCGAGGGAACGCTGAGGCTTCAGAACGTCCGTGCGCCAATCTCCGGACGGGTGGTGGAACGCAAGGTCGACCTCGGGACCGCTGTCGGTAGGGACAATCTGGAGACCGAGCTCTTCGTCATCGTTGACCTCAGTAGGGTCTGGGTCGAGATGGCGGTCAATTCGTCTGACTTGCCTACGGTCCGCGAAGGGCAAAGCGTCGCGGTGTCCGTCCGCGGCGGCAGCGTAGGAACGGGCAAGATCATCTTCGTTAGCCCGTTGCTTGACAAGGACACGCGGGCGGCGCGCGTCGTGGCCACCCTGAATAACCCGGATCGACTCTGGCGTCCCGGATCGTTCGTGACGGCGGCCATTACCGTGGACTCGCGCCCGGTCGCTGTGGCGGTGCCGGCGGTCGCCGTGCAGAGCGTGAACGGGCGCAACGTCGTCTTCGTGCGGACTGCCGAGGGATTTGAGAAGCGGGACGTGGTGCTCGGTCTTCGCGACGATGGGATGGTTGAAGTGACGTCCGGACTTGCAGCTGGCGAAACGATCGCGTCTTCCAACACCTTTCCACTGAAAGCCGAACTCTCCAAACCAGGCGTCGAGGAGTGAGATGATCGCGCGCATCGTCGATTTCTCGGTCAGGCGCCGATGGCTGGTTCTGCTGGTCACTTTGGTTGCTGCGGTCACCGGACTCTGGTCGCTGACCAGGTTGCCGATCGACGCGGTTCCAGATGTGACCAACGTCCAGGTGCAGATTAACGCGGTAGCGCCGGCGCTGACGCCAGTCGAAATCGAGAAGCAGGTCACGGTCGCGCTGGAAACGGCGCTGGCCGGCATACCTGGCCTGGAGTCGACACGCTCCTTTTCGCGGAACGGTTTCGCGCAGGTGACCGTCGTGTTCGTCGACGGCACGAACATCTACTTCGCGCGACAACTCGTCGCCGAGCGCATCAACGATGCCAAATCCTCGCTACCCCCGGGCGTGGAGGTGAAGATGGGGCCGGTCTCGACCGGTCTCGGCGAGATCTACTGGTGGGCCGTCGAATACGAGAAGCCCGGCGCTACCGAGCCCGTTCGCGACGGCCAGCCCGGCTGGCAGAGCGACGGCAGCTATCTGACGCCGGAGGGCGAGAGATTGACCGACGACTTCCGCCGGACAGTCTACCTCAGGACGGTACAGGATTGGATCGTCCGGCCGCAGATGAAGACGGTGCCCGGCGTGGCCGGCGCCGATGCGATCGGCGGTTTCGTCAAGCAGTATCAGGTGCAGCCGGATCCAGCGAAGCTCGTCGGCTACGGCCTCTCCTTTAAGCAAGTCATCGACGCGATCGAAGCCAACAACGCCAGCCGCGGCGCCAACTACATCGAGCAGAACGGCGAGGGCTACGTGGTCCGCGCTGCCGGGCGCGTCGAGAACGTGGAGGACATCGGACAGATTGTCGTCTCGACCCGGAATGGGGTGCCGGTACGGATCAGGGACGTCGCCGATGTCATCATCGGGAAGGAGTTGAGATCCGGAAGCGCCAGCGTAAATGGACGCGAGGTCGTGCTCGGAATAGCCCTGATGCTTATCGGGGAAAACAGCCGCACCGTCGCCGCCGCGGCGGACGCCAAGATCAAAGAGATTACCAAGATGCTACCACCGGGCATCCACGCCCGAACGGTGCTCAACCGCACGCAACTCGTCGACGCCACGATCCACACCGTCGCGACCAACCTGGCCGAAGGCGCGCTGCTGGTAATCGCCGTGCTGTTCCTGATGCTCGGCAACTTCCGCGCCGCCCTGATCACGGCCTGCGTCATTCCGATCACGATGTTGCTAACTGCGACGGGCATGCTGCGGGGACACATCAGCGCGAACCTGATGAGCCTTGGCGCGCTCGACTTCGGCCTGATCGTCGACGGCGCCGTGATCATTTGCGAGAACAGCCTCAGGCATCTCGCCGAGCGGCAGGTGGCCCTCGGGAGGGCGCTTTCGCGCGACGAACGCCTCAAAACGATCACCGCATCCGCTGTCGAAATGATCCGGCCCACCGTCTATGGTCAGCTCATCATCATCCTCGTCTATGTTCCGCTGCTCACCTTCTCCGGCGTGGAGGGCAAGACGTTTGAGCCGATGGCGCTGACGGTGATGATCGCGCTGGCCATGGCCTTCGTGGTCTCCCTGACCTTCGTCCCGGCCGCGACAGCGATCGTCCTGACGAGGCCCGTGAGGGAGAGCGAGAACTTTCTCGTCCGGAGGTTGAAGGATGCCTACGCGCCGATTCTGTCCCGAAGCATTGCGAAACCCGGCTTGGTCATCATAGCTGCGGCCGTGCTCTTCGCTGTCTCGCTCGTTCTGTTCTCCCGCCTGGGGCAGGAGCTCACGCCGACGTTGGATGAGAAGAACATCGTCATGGAGGTGAAGCGCATACCGAGCACCGCGCTGGGCCAGGCCCAAGCCATGCAGCTCGAGATCGAGAAAGTGATCAGCAAATTCCCTCAGGTCGCGTTTGTGTTCTCGCGAACCGGCACGCCGGACCTTGCGGCCGACCCGATGCCGCCCAGCGCGTCAGACACCTACATCATCGTCAAGCCGCAAAGCGACTGGCCCGATCCCTCGATGACGAAGGATGATCTCATCCACGCGATCGAGTCGGAAGCGACCAAGCTCCCCGGCAACAAGGTCGGCTTCTCGCAGCCGATCGAGATGCGCTTCAACGAGCTCATCGCCGGCGTTCGCGAGGATATCGGCGTCAAGGTGTTCGGCGACGACTTCTCGGAAATGCAGTGGACCGCGGCGCGCATCGCAAACGTCCTGCGGAAGATCGACGGCGCCGAGAGCGTGAAGGTCGAGGAAACCAGCGGGCTGCCGTTCCTGGAGATCCGGATCGACAAGGCCGAGATCGCGCGGCGCGGCCTCAATCTCGTAGACGTCCAGGATCTGATCGAGACCGCCGTCGGTGGACGCGCGGCGGGACTGGTGTTCGAGGGAGACCGACGCTTCCAGATCGTGGTCCGGCTGAACGACGCGCTGCGCAACGACATCTCCGCGCTTAAAAACCTCCCGGTGCCGTTACCGCACGCCAATCCGAACGCGCCGGCTCCGACCGTGCCGCTGCGCGCGGTCGCAACGTTCGAGCAAACGGAAGGGGCCAACCAGATCAGCCGCGAGAACGGCAAGCGGCGCGTTGTCACCACCGCCGAGGTCCGCGGGCGAGACATCGGGTCGCTGGTCGCTGAGGCTCAGGCGAAGGTTGCGGAAGAGGTGAAGCTGCCGCCGGGGAGCTACTTGGTCTGGGGCGGGCAATTCGAAAACTTCTCAGTCGCGCGCCAGCGGCTCGCGCTTGTCGTTCCCGCATGCTTCGCCATGATCTTACTGCTCCTCTTCGGCGCCTTGGGGTCGGCGGGCGATGCACTCCTCGTCTTCAGCGCCGTGCCGCTCGCGCTGACCGGCGGGATTGCCGCGCTGTGGCTGCGCGGCATGCCGTTCTCAATATCTGCCGCGGTCGGCTTCATCGCTTTGTCGGGTGTGGCGGTACTCAACGGTCTGGTGATGTTGACCCAAATCCGGTGGCTGATCGATAGCAGCGTGCCGCACGTCCAGGCAGTCTACGACGGAGCGCTAACGCGCTTCCGTCCTGTCGTTATGACAGCCCTGGTGGCGTCGCTCGGCTTTGTGCCTATGGCACTGGCAACGGGGACAGGCGCAGAAGTGCAGAAGCCCCTTGCAACCGTCGTCATCGGCGGACTGTTGACTGCAACAGTGTTGACGCTTGTGGTGCTACCGGCGCTTTATGCCCGTTTCGCGCCCCGACGCTCGGAATTGGATAACGCGAACGAAATTACGATGAGTCGCGCAGCTGAATAGATTGGAGCTTTCCGTGCTTTCAATTCTTGAGAACCTACCGTCATCTCTTTGCGACATAGGTCATTGCGTTGGCCGGGGGTTGATGACAGTTGCGGTTGGCCCTGCTGGCCCTCAAGATGGCAGGCAACAAGGCGCGCGCTCGAAGCAGCATGTGCATATCTTTATGAAAAATTCTCTTGGTGGAGGACCGAATGATCGTCCGCATCCTCTTATTGGCATATTCTCTTCTACTTGCGAGCGAGCTGCCGGCGGCATCCCAACAACCTAAGGATGATCCCTGGAATCCTCAGCACATAGATGCACTGCCGCCCGACATCCGTCACTATATAGCGGCAATCTGCAAGGGACCGGCCAAGGCGCAGCATGATTTTGCGACCTATTCTACAACCGAGAGACGTTGGCGAATAAACTTCGAATATCTTCGACGCGATGGTCTCCGTGATTTCCGACGAGGCCACCAATGCCTCGACGTAGATTTTATCCAGGTTGGCTCACGGTTCCGGCTTGCCTCGAAGCAATACCGTGAATGCGGCTTCTGAAGCGGAGCCGCATCGCGTCGGTTACGAAACGATTACGCTGGCATACCAATCCTTCCCTGTCCGGATTGGACCGCAGAGTTGATGGTCAGAGATGTAGTCCGGGCAACGATGCGCCGTCCTGCCGGCTCCTACCCACAAACCGCTTGGTGACCGTCCGTGCGATAGCCGTGGGCGTTTCATTGGGGATCGGGAAGTACAGGCGCGTTGATTTCGCACGGAATATAGGTGTCGGTAACGGCCGCGTCGCGCGGCCCATAGAGGAACTTTGCATCCCAGATAAGGGTTTAGCGACAGTTCATCGATGGCAAGTAGCTCCATCATCTGCGGCGCCCATTCGTCCTCCTTCGCAGTGCTTGGAACGAGGGGGCGTCGGGCCCGTGCATGATCCGCGGGGCCGGGCTGCGCCTCAGACGAGTTCGGACCTTCTGGCGGAGGTTGGATCAAAGCCTCGATCAGTTGGTGTCCAAAGCCCGCGAGCTTCGACCCGCTCATGTAGCAGCGGATCATCCCATCGGGCAGGCGGGGTTGATACGGCTGATTGATAATGCAGCCATCCCAGCCGAAGTATGGTTCGCATCGCGCGATGAAAGTATCGAGCGGTATGAAGGCAAGGTCATTTAATCCTCCCCCCGCTCCGGCGGGGCTCTACTGGATCCGATCCCATATAAGCTTGGGATGTGATAAGCTTGGGATGTGCTAAGCTTGGGATGTGCGTGTTTTCTCTTTGGATTAGTGGGGAGAAGGGCGACATGAAAAGCGACAAAAAGATCGAAACGGCGCTGGGAGCTTTCCTAATCCTCGCCACGCTGATTGGCGTCATAGCGATGTTGTCGGCCGTTCAAAAGGCGGATCACGGGACTTCTGATATGCCCGCAAATGCTGACAGCGTTAAAAACTGAGCGGCATCTGCCACAAACCAGCGGCCTCTCTCTTCGGCGGACCTTCTATGGCCCCAGATCGCCGGGAAGTTTGCCGCCGATCGGACTCTCAAGCGCAACGCATCTTCGTTGGCAGGAAATTAAGTTTGGATTGCGAGTCTGTTGATGAAATCCGACGCTTTCCCATAATGTCGGAAAAGTGATCAAGAGCCATGAACCCAATCAGAGGTATTGACGGAACCAATTGGCCCCGTTGGTGTTGAGCGCTGAAATGCAGGGTTCCTGCCACATTCTGGTGGAATCTCGCGCAGTCAGAAACACGCGCGGGCATGGCCCGATACCCCAGGAGCGGACGAATACGGGTCCGTACTAGGCGGTTGGCGGTAAGTACGCCGACGGCTCGATTATCAAGTTTAGGGTCCTGACGGTAACAGACCTCGCGCCGGGCGAACGCACCGGAGGAGACGCTGATGAGCTGGGTACTGGACCTCGTTAATCCTCGA
>NZ_MKRN01000213.1:0-3275 GCF_001896955.1 Nitrobacter sp. 62-13
CGCGCTTGGCTGTGCGGGTTCCAATTCGCATCCGCCTCTATCAGCCGAAAGACGTCGAATTCGTTCGCACGCTGTTTATCAGGATCAACCGTCAGCTTGCACCACACCACATGCGGACGCAGTTCGACGTCTATGTCAGGCAAGCGCTCAAGGATGAGATCGATCGTATCCCAGACTACTATTCCGCGCGCGCGGGTTCATTTTGGATCGCGGAGTTGGGCGATGGCTCGCGCGGCGTTGGCATGTACGGCCTTGAGGCATACGACGACAGCTCTCTCGAGATTCGTCGTATGTATGTTGACCCGGCGTTTCGCCGTCAGGGCATCGCGCGACGATTGCTCGTCCACGCGGAGCAGATCGGCCGAGCGGCCCAGTATCGCCGACTGGTCCTCAGCACCTCGGAAATCCAGAAGGCTGCATTCGCTCTATATCAGAGCGTCGGCTTTTCGCTGACCAGCACGGAGACGGTCGAGGCAATGTCCCTGAAGGCCGTGGGAGGTGGCCTGCGGCGCTATCACATGGAGAAGCTGCTCAGATAGCGTCGTTGAAGTCAGACGTTCAGAAAGCAAGCTCCGCCCGCAGGAGGGATGGGCCGAGACCGCGGCTCGGCCGCAGGGGAAGGCTTTCCCCTCAGTTCCGTAGATGTGCAAAAGCGTCGTTCAGAATTTCAGCGCGAATGTAGTCTTGGCTTGCCTCCACTCGCCTCACGTGGGCGGAGGATTGTGCCGCTCAGTCTGCCTGCTGAGGGATACTCATGCACACGCAATGACAACTCGTTTGCGCGGTCGGCTCCTGCGCCACCTATCATCTGGGCACTCCGCTCAAGAAAGGACCTTGCCATGTCTGCGTCCCTTGCTCTTTTCGGTATTCTCGGAGCGCTACTTGTTGGGGCGGTCAGTCCGGGACCGAGCTTCGTTTTGGTCTCGCGGATCGCCGCGACAGTATCCCGCAGGGATGGGCTGTGGGCGGCTATGGGCATGGGGCTTGGTGGTGCCATCTTCGCGATCCTCGCCCTGCTTGGCCTCGCGACCATCCTTCTTCGGATCGAATGGCTCTACCTTGTGCTACGAATTCTTGGCGGCATCTACCTTGTCTATCTCGGGATCCAAATCTGGCGCGGAGCCTCAGAATCTACTGATGTTTCCGCTTCAGGTCCGCCGCACGCAACGTCTGCGGCACGGTCACTAGGCATCGGATTTCTGACCCAAGTTTGCAATCCGAAGACCGCCGTCGTCTACGCAAGCATCTTTGCCGCACTACTGCCCCCGTCCACGCCCTTGTGGCTGTTTCTTTGCTTACCACCGCTCGTCTTTGCGCTCGAAGCTACGTGGTATGCAGTCGTCGCGCTCGCCTTCTCAGCCCCGAGGCCACGGTCTGTCTATTTGTGCTCGAAGCGCTGCATTGATCGGGTGGCGGGAGTGGTAATGGGCGCGCTGGGAGCGCGCTTGATCTCCGAAAGCTTGCTGTTGCGAAACTAAAGGGAGTTGCGCGACAGAGAAGGGCTCCGACTGAGATACGATGCATCGACGGCGAGAGTCTAGTAACGGAATTAAGTTCGTAGCCTGCATCGCCGTGACTAGGCGCTGAGCGGCGCGAAGCGCTCTCTTAGCAAACGAACAAAGCCGCCGAGTGCGGGGTTTCCGTTATCGCGGTCCCAATGAGCGGCATAGCTGATGCCGGTCGGCCCATTGCCGTCGCGCGCCTCTCTGTAGACGACGCCGTTGAATTTGCCGCCGATTGACGCTTCGCACATCAGACTCACGCCAAAGCCGGCGCCGACGAGGCTTTTGATATTCTCGCCGCTGGCATCGTGCCTGACGACGCGTGGCCGATCTCCTGGTGCAGCCAGCTTCGCCACGAGGATATCCTGAATCTCCGGGCCCGGATCGCGCTGGCTGAGGAGGAACGTCTCTCCTCGGAGGTCGGTCCAATAGACGATCTCGTTTTCGGCGAGAGGATGCGACTCGGGTAGCGCGACAATTACGCGCTCGCTCCAAAGCGGCAGTGAGTCGAAGCGGCTATTCCCGGAGTCGCCGGTGACGATCACAATGTCGATTGCACCGTTGCTCAGGCCGCTGAAGAGCCTGTTGCGCGTGCCCTCGACCGTAACGATCTCGACCTCCTTCTTGCTTTGTTTGAAGTCCTGAAGTGCCAGGCGCAGGTTGCCAGTGGATAGCGACGTATAGAATCCCACGACCAGTCGCCCCGCCTCGCCCCGTCCAGCAGCAGTCGCGGCGGCAGCCATCCGGTCAACCTCGTCCATGACATGTCGAGCGATGCGGACTAACTCGGTTCCAGCGAGGGTCGGCCTGACGCCTGCGCGCGACCGCTCGAAGAGGCCGACGCCGAGCTGAAGCTCGAGGTCTCGGATTCTCCTGCTCAGGGTGGATTGACGAAGGCGCATGCCCTCGGCCGCGCGGCGAAAGCTTTTCTCGTCCGCGGCGGCTACAACGTACCGTAACTGCCTTAGCTCGATTTCCACCTTCGCGCCTCGCGATCCCGAGTGCGGCGAACTTTCGCTGGAGCGTCCATGCGGTCGGCGCCAGAGGACCGCGCTCGACGATCTGGCGGGGGTTGACGATTCCTTGCCGTCGCCTCCACAGGTCCGCCGCTATGCTTCCGAGGCCGCTTTGATCAACGGTCCGTCGTACGTGGCCGCGACGTTGCGCCCCGACGATCCGGCAGTCAGCCGACAAATCGTCATCTCCGGGTGAAATCCTGTGCACGGCTCCTCGCCGCCGCGGCCGCAACGGGCGGACCGTATCAGGCGTGGGGACCTCCCAGGTCACGGCCGCGCCAGGCGTTGCCGAGCCGGCTCCCGAGGCGTCGCAGACCGCGCCCTGTCCGGCGGGCAAGGCAGGAGAACGCCTCGGCCATCTCGACGCTCCTCTGGTGGCGAAGCCGTGCATAGAACCTGTCGCGTTCATCGATCGACATTTGCCGATACTGCTCAAGCGTGATCGGTGTTCGGTATCGATCCGGCTGTCCGCAGCGGTCATCTGGCATGTGGCGGTGATGACAGCGGGACGGGGACGTATCAAACGGGAACTCCTCATTCGCGCTTGCGGAACGCTCATCTTGTTCTCTGCGGTCTCGCACCTCGCCACGACGAAACTGGTCCCGCGCTTCCTTTCGAGCGCAGGATCACGGACTTGTGCCGGTTGGCCGGCCGGACTAGCAAGGTCAGACTCCGGAGATTCAGAAGGCTGCGGTGCCCGCCAACAGCACAGCACCGCAGCCCAGCCTGCTACGCGGCGGACGGCAAAGGCACCGCT
>NZ_MKRN01000213.1:3331-4730 GCF_001896955.1 Nitrobacter sp. 62-13
CCAGGCCACCGTATACGATCCGGTCATATGAACGCTCAATCCGCCGAGCCATGAGCCGATGAAAGCGCTCACCTGATGGCTGAAGAAGGCGAAGCCGAAGAGCGTGTTGAAGTGCTGCAAACCAAACAGCCGCACGATCAGACCGCTCACTAGGGGCACGACGCCAAGCCACAGGACACCCATCGTGGCTGCGAACACGATCGTTGAGGTCGGCGTCACCGGCAGGGCGACGAAGCAGATTATCGTGATGGTCCGCATGAGATAGGCGAGCGCGAGCAACCGCTTCTGGCTGTATCTCGAACCGAGATAGCCTGCCAGCAACGACCCCACGGCATTTCCAAGGCCGATCACGCCGAGTGCCGTTGCGCTGACTGTCGGCGGCACACCGCAAAAGGCGAGAAAGGCCGGCAGGTGCACGGTGATATACATGAGCTGGAAGCCGCAGGCGAAGAAGGCGATTGTCATCGCGATGAAGCCGGGATGTCTTGCTGCCGCGATCAAGGATTCGCGGATGTTCGATCCCGGCTGGTCCGCCTCCGTTTTGACGTCTGCAGGCTTTGGCCCCATCAGCACACCGAGAATCGCCATGACGAGTGCCACCAGCACGAAAGCGATCGCACCGGTGCGCCAGCCGCTGTTTGCGATGAGGTATTGCCCAAGCGGGGCGATCAGCAGCGTGGCGAGCGAACCAGCGGCTGAAACGATGCCCAGCGTCTGTACACGCCGCTCGGCGGGAACCACCCGCGCCACCGCTCCGAAGAGGACGCCGAAGCCAGTGCCGGCGATGCCGATGCCAACCATCAGTCCTGCTCCAGCATTGAGGCCGAGGACCGGCTGACCGCACGCCATCAGCAGAAGGCCAAGCGCGTAGATGATGGCGCAGCCAATTACGACCGGCCGCGCGCCGAACCGGTCGCCGAGGGCACCGATGATTGGTTGGCTAATGCCCCATATGAGGCTTTGCAGAGCGAGAGCGAAGCCGAAGGCTGACGCGGACACGCCCAGTTCGGCATTGATCGGCGGAAGAAAGAGGCCGAGGCTCTGACGAATTCCCATGCTGATCGACAGGATTGTCGACGCTGCAACGACCAGAATGATCACGGGGATGGTAAAGCCGGTCGATGGGGTTCTTGCTGTCGATATGCTCATTGGGCCTGACCTCCTTCAGGGACTCGACCCCCGGCGAATTCGCGATAAAGCTCGCTGGGAGGCCTGTCCGTGCTGTTGGAAGTCAGCGCTCGTCGCAGCGCGGAGGCAAACGCGTTACGCTCGTGGCGCGATGAGCAAAACTCAACTGCCTGACATCGATCGCGTTGCAGGCGATCATAGACGCGCTGCGCCGCGAAGAACTTCGACGCAGTCTCCGCCAACCTTGGCAGTGATGCCCGCGGCGGTTGCT
>NZ_MKRN01000213.1:4773-5734 GCF_001896955.1 Nitrobacter sp. 62-13
AGCGCGCCCAGAGTTGCGTTGGCCGATCCTGTCGCAGCGTCCTCGACGGTGCCGCTCAGGGGACCAAACATGCGTGCGCGTATTCCAGTGTCCATCTTCGCGTACAAATGCAGAGAGAAGCGGCCTTTCATTTCGGGCCTGGCTGCCGCTGCTTCGCGAAACGCTTGCAGGTTCGGCATCGCGCCGGCGAGAGCATGCGGAGCCACCTCGGCGAGGACGAAGGAGATTCCGAGCGACGCGACGACAGGCTGGTGGGTCGCTGTCAGGATGTCTTCGGGGGACAAGTCCGCGCAGCGTGCGATTACGTCGACAGGGATCTGCATGCCGCGCTCAAGGACGCCGGGGGCGGCGATTGTGGCACCGGTGACCTCGCCCAGCGCGTCGCGTGCGACTTCCACGCGGACGAGACCCGCAATCTCTTCGAAGACAAGCAGTCCGTGACGATCATGCCCTTCACGTGCAAGCACATAGGCCGCGCCGACGTTGGGATGGCCGGCAAACGGCATCTCGGTCGTGCGGCTGAAAATCCGCACGCGCGCTGTGTGCTGGGATTCGGCTGGGGGCAGGATGAAGACCGTCTCGCTTAAGTTGAATTCAGCGGCCAGTGCTTGCATCTCCTCGTCAGTGAGGCCGACAGCGTTCGGGAACACCGCGAGGGAGTTTCCGCCGAAGCGCTGCTTTGTAAAGACGTCGACCGTCACGAACGGAAAGGTTCGCATGCTTCGTTCCTTTGCGGGGTTGAGACGACTATCAGAAGACAGGCCAGTGCCGGCCGCCGTCAGAAGAGCGCAAATGTGTCACGGTCGCCAGAATGGCTTGTTGACCTCGCACCTTACATCCCATCGGCTGAGGCCAAGGTCCTTCCATTCGCTGGATCTCATCTCTGCCAACTGGCGCCGGCGGTGTGCGCGGTCGCGCCAGATCTCGATGCGCGCTAACAATCGGCGAAGGGCACCGATCC
>NZ_MKRN01000214.1 GCF_001896955.1 Nitrobacter sp. 62-13
CATCGGCACGCGGGTATCCTGCAGGCCGCGCAGCATGCCGGCGCCGACCACCTGCGCGCCGTCGGCAATCTGAAACACCGCGGCGCAGGTCAGAAACGACACAGCGAGTCCGATCACCTCGGCGTTCGACGCATCGTTGACGTCGACGAATGCACCGATCAGCCATCGCGGCGCGGCAATCATCAGCACGCTGGTCGCGGTCATGAAAGCAATCGCCAGCGCAAACGAGGTCCATCCGGCGCGGGTGATCCCGTCGCGGTCGCCGGCGCCGTAAGCGCGGCCGACGCGCACCGTGGCCGCCTGCGACAGTCCCATCGGCACCATGAAGGAGACCGAGGCGATCTGAATCGCGATGGCATGAGCCGCGATCGAGGCCGTGCCGAATTGGCCCATCAGGAATACCGCGGCATTGAACACGGTGATCTCGAAAGCGAGCGCGGCGCCAATCGGCAAACCGACGCGCCACAGCGTGACAAGACGCGGCCAATCGGCGCGCCGCCAGTTGCCGAACAGATGGAAGCGACGAAACCTGCGGCCAAAACTCGCCACCAGCACCAGCCCGACGAACAGGAAGGTGTTCGACAATGCCGTCGCGATGCCGGAACCACGCAGGCCGAATGCCGGCAGGCCGAGATGACCGAACACCATCGCCCAGTTCGCGGCGATATTGAACAGGATCGCGGCCGCGGTCACCAGCATGGCCGATAACGGGCGCTCCAGCGCGGCGAAGAACGATCGCAACGCGATAAAGCCCAGCGTCGGCAACATGCCCCATTGCAATGCGCGCACGAACGCCTGAGCATCCGCCGCAAGCTGCGGTTCCTGATCGAACAGAATGAGGATCGCCTCGCTGTGCCACAGCAGCAACCAGCTCGGCACCGCGATCAGAACCGACGCCCATAATCCCTGCCGGAACGTCCGCCGCACGTCGCGCACCGAATGCAGCTTGCGACCGAACGCTTCGGCCATCATCGGCGACGTCGCGGTGACAACGCCGATGCCGAAAATCAGGATCGCGAAGTAGAGGTTGACGCCAAGCGTTCCCGCGGCCAGCGCGGAGGGACCGACGCGACCCAGCACGATCACGTCGGTGGTCGTCAGTGCAATCTGCGCGAGATTGGTGAGGACCAGCGGCCAGCCGAGCGTCAGCGTCGCCCGGAGTTCTCCGAGCCAGGGATCGCGCGGCAGCGCGCTTTGGCGGGCGTCAAAAAGCATGGCGGCTCGATCATCAACAGGGCAACTAGTGGTCCGATTCTAACATTTGCATCCCGTTGCGGCGGGGATTCTTGCAAATGTGAGAATCAAAGGACCACTAGTACTAGTGAAGTTTTGAATTTGACATTCGCTTGCCGGGTTTGCTGCAAAGGGAGTAGCGAATGTCAAATTCACTCCACTAGGGCAGAAGGACGGTTTCAGGACGACGAAACCTCCGACGGTATCGCCGGAGGTTTTTCACGCGTCGTTCGCTGGGTCGCCTTCAGTTAAGTGAACTCAGGCAATTTTGCCAGAGGCCGAGGCATGGGCGATCTGCCGCGCCGCTCCGGCTGTCATACGGAAACGACATCGGCAAGCGCGGCCGCCTCGATCCAGAATACCTCACCTTCGGACTCCTCTGTGTCGAGCCAGAGGAAATCGGCACGAGGATACGCCTTCTCGATCGCCGGCTTGCAGCGGCCGACCTCGCACAACAGCCCGCCGCCGGGCGCGAGGTGAGTTTTGGCGCCGTCGATGATCCGCCGCACCAGATCGATGCCGTCGGCGCCGCCATCGAACGCCATCCGCGGCTCCGCAAGGCATTCGCGCGGCAGGCCCGCCATGCCTTTCGCATCGACATAGGGCGGGTTCGAGATAATGAGATCGTATCGCTGGTCCCTGAGCGCTCCGAACAGATCGCCTTGCAACAGCGTGATGCGATTTTCCAGGCCGTGCTCGCGCACATTGCGCGCGGCGACCGCGAGCGCGTCTTCCGACAGATCGGCCGCGTCGATCCTCGCATTCGGAAATGCGCGCGCGGCCAGAACGGCAAGGCATCCCGAGCCGGTGCAGAGATCGAGCACGCTTGTGATGGTTACGGGATCGCGCAGACGCAGCACCTCGTCGTCGCCGAAATGCGAGTCGAGGATTTCGCCGATGAACGAGCGCGGCACGATCACGCGCTCGTCGACATAAAACGGCAGCCCGCGCATATACATCCTGTTGACGAGATAGGCGGCGGGCTTGCGGGTTGCGATGCGCTGCTCGGTCCAATCGAGGATGCGTTGGCCGGTCGCCTTCGGCACGCGCAGCTTGGCGTTCGGTTCGACCTCCTCGGGATGCAGGTTCATGGCCTCGCCGACCAGGAAAGCGGCTTCCGCAACCGGATCGGTGGTGCCGTGAGCGAAGGCGACGCGCGCGCGCTTCAGCCTTGCGGCGGCGAAGCGGACATAGTCATAAATCGTCGCGAGTTCGGGTGCCTCAGCCGTGGCAGCGTCTCGATTTCTTGTTTCGGATTTAACGGTTGTGCGCGGTGGCCGGCGTTTTTTGGCTGAATTGCTGGTCGCGGCCTGCGATCGTCCGCCGCGTGCGGCGGTCTTCGCCATCAGGATTTGGCCCAGCGCGCCGCAGCCGCGTCATCGCGATCGTGGGCGTCAACCCAACCGGATCCGGCGGAGCCCTCCTCGCGCTTCCAGAACGGCGCGCGGGTCTTGAGATAGTCCATCAGGAACTCGGCCGCATGAAACGCCGCCTCGCGGTGCGCCGACGCCGTCACCACCAGAACGATATTGTCGCCGGGCACGATCCGTCCGAAGCGGTGAATGACGGTGAGGCCGGTGAGCGGCCAGCGCGCAACCGCCTCCTCGGCATGGCGCGCGATCTCTTCCTCTGCCATGCCCGGATAATGTTCCAGCACAAGCGCGGCTATCGCATCACCAACCTCGCCGTCAGCCTTGTCGCTTCTGCAGATGCCGCTGAAGCTCACGACGGCTCCGATATCGGTGCGGTCGCGCGACAGCGCCGCGATTTCGCGCGCGACGTCGAAGTCCTCTTCCTGCAGGCGGATGGTGACGGGAACGGTCATGGCGACGACGCTATCTACAGATCAACCGCCGGTCATCGGCGGAAAGAAGGCGATCTCGCGCGCGCCTGCGATCGCCGTGTCCTGCTTGACGTGGATACGGTCGATCGCGGCGCGGATCACCTTCGGCTTTTCGAACGCATGGGCATATTCATCGCCCCGCTGCGACAGCCATGCGATCAGATCGGCAACCGTCGCGACGGCTGGCGGCGGATCGAGCGCCTCCTCGGCCTTGCCGACCCGTTCGCGCACCCAGGCGAAATACAGCACCTTCATTTTTCATCCTCCTCGATGAGGTGGTGAATACCGGCCTGGAAATAGTCCCAGCCCGTATAGATGGTGAAGATCGCCGAAACCCACAACAGCAGAAGCCCGATCTGGGTCACGAACGGGAAGATCAGGTCACCGGCCTCGCCCGCGAGCAGAAATCCGATCGCGACCAGTTGCACCGTGGTCTTCCACTTCGCGACCTTGGTCACCGGCACGCTGACGCGCAGCGCCGCCAGGTATTCGCGCAGGCCCGATACGAGAATCTCGCGGCACAGAATTACGATCGCCGCCCACAGCGTCCAGCCATGGATGATGCCGTCCGCCGCCAGCATCAAGAGACAGGAGGCGACCAGGAGCTTGTCGGCAATCGGATCGAGCATCTTGCCGAAGGCGGATTGCTGATCCCAGATCCGCGCATAGTAGCCGTCGAGAAAATCGGTGACGCCGGCTGCGACGAACACCCCGAGCGCCACCCAGCGCAGCCGCAACGGCCCGTCCATGATCGATTGAGCATAGACGCAGCCCACCACCACCGGGATCGCGGCGATCCGGGCACAGGTGAGAATATTGGGAAGCGACAGCATACTCCTCGCGGTCGCCTGGCTGGTTGCGGTGCTCATTTCGTCTTACCAATACTGTCGTGGCGCGAACGTCAACCGGCCACGGGGCGCATTTCGCCGCTTTGGCCGAGGCGAAGCCTTATCCGTTGGTCTTAATACGAAAAATGCCGATGAATATCATGATAAAAACCACCTTTACGCCGGCCGGGCGTGAAAAAAGTCGAAGATCCTGCGGGCGCTTTCGGCGCTGATGCCTGGAACCTTGCCAATATCGGCCACCGAGGCGCGTTCGATCTCCTTCAACGTCCCGAAATGATGCAGCAGCGCCCGCTTGCGCGCGGGGCCGATGCCGGGAACTTCCTGCAATCCAGCCTCGCGCATATCCTTTTTACGTAACTTGCGATGCGATCCGATCACGAAACGGTGCGCCTCGTCGCGCAGTCGCTGGATGAAATAGAGGACCGGGTCGCGCGGTTCGAGCTTGATCGCCGGACGGTCCGGCAGGAACAGGGTTTCGCGTCCGGCATCGCGGTCCGGTCCCTTCGCGACCGCCACCAGCGGTATCCGGGTCAGCCCCAGCGCATCGAGAATTCCGCGCGCGGCATTGAGCTGGCCGAGGCCGCCATCGATGATCACGAGATCCGGCCATTGCTGCACCGTATCCTTCTCCGGGTCATCGGTCTTGTCCGGATCGGCGGCCTGCTGCATCAGCAGTCTCTTGAAACGGCGCTCCAATACCTCGCGCATCATCGCGTAATCGTCGCCGGGCGTCAGACCTTCGGAGCGGATGTTGAACTTGCGGTACTGGTTTTTCAGAAAGCCCTCAGGGCCGGCGACGATCATCGCCCCGACCGCGTTGGTTCCCTGGATGTGGCTGTTGTCGTAGACCTCGATGCGCCGCGGGCTATGCGGCAAACCCAGGGCGACGGCCAAACCCTGCAACAATCGTGATTGCGTCGCGGTATCGGCCAGCTTGCGGCCAAGCGCCTCGCGCGCATTGGTCAGCGCATGGGAGACCAGTTCCTTCTTCTCGCCGCGCTGCGGCACCAAGATCGCGACTTTGTAACCGGCCTTGATCGACAGGGCATCGGACAGCAATTCGCATTCCTCGATGCGATGCGACAGCAGGACCAGCTTCGGCGGCGGCTTGTCGTCGTAGAACTGCGCGAGAAACGCGCCCAGCACCTCCTCCGGCGTGAAGGATTTTTCCGCGCGCGGAAAGTAGGCGCGGTTGCCCCAGTTCTGTCCGGTGCGGAAGAAAAAGACCTCGACGCAGGAATAGCCGCCCTCCTGGTGGATCGCGAACACGTCCGCTTCTTCCACCGTGCGCGGGTTGATGCCCTGCTGCGACTGGATCGCCGACAGCGCGGCCAGCCGGTCGCGGTAAAGCGCCGCGCGCTCAAAAGCGAGGTCGGCCGAGGCCTGCTCCATCGCGCGGGCCAGATCCTCCTTCACGGCGCGGCTGCGGCCGGACAGAAAGTCCGTCGCCTCGCGAACCAGCGCCGTATAACCGGGAAAATCGATCTCGCCGGTGCATGGGCCCGAGCAGCGCTTGATCTGATACAACAGGCACGGCCGCGTCCGGCTTTCGAAGAACGAGTCGGTGCAGGAGCGCACCAGGAACGCGCGCTGCAGCGCGGTGATGGTGCGGCCGACCGCGCCTGCGGATGCGAACGGTCCGAAATAGCGTCCC
>NZ_MKRN01000215.1 GCF_001896955.1 Nitrobacter sp. 62-13
AAGCGGACGTGGATCGCCGACAACAGCCGCTTCTCCACCGTCTTGTAGGAACCGCCGATCACCGCCTTGAACGGCGAGATCATGTCGCCGATGACATATTCCGGCGCGTCATGCAGCAGCGCCGCCAGCCGCACCCGGATATCGACGCGCGGGGTGTGCTCGCGCATCACCGCTTCGACCAGCAGCGTGTGCTGCGCGACCGAGAAGATGTGCGCGCCGCGGGTCTGGCCGTTCCATCGCGCCACCCGGGCGAGACCATGGGCGATATCCGCGATCTCGATATCGAGCGGGGAGGGATCGAGCAGGTCGAGCCGACGGCCGGACAGCATCCGCTGCCATGCGCGCGACGAGATTTTCGGAGCCGCCTTTGCCGTCATGTCGTCGCAAGGCGCGGCTTGCGCGTCTGCCGGCCGCACGTCTCGTGGCAATGACACGTCACCAGATGGTCGTTGACCATGCCGGTCGCCTGCATGAAGGCGTAGACGATCGTGGGGCCGACGAACTTGAACCCGCGCGAGGCCAGTTCCTTCGAGATTTTGATCGAGAGCGGCGTCGAGGCCGGCACGGTCGCGGTGGTCTTGAAGCGGTTGACCTTCGGCCTGCCGTCCATGAAGCCCCATAACAGGTCGGAAAAGCCCGGACCCTGCTCCATGATCGCCAGATAGGATTTCGCGCTGGTCACCGCGCCCTCGATCTTCGCCCGGTTGCGCACGATGCCGGCGTCGTTCATCAGCGCGTGGATTTTCCTGTCGCCGTAGCGGGCGATTGTCTCCGGGTTGAAAGCGTCGAAGGCGCGGCGGAAGTTGTCGCGCTTGCGCAGGATCGTGATCCACGACAGGCCCGCCTGAAAGCCGTCGAGGATCAGCTTTTCGAACAGCGCGCGATCGTCGTATTCGGGCACGCCCCACTCGGTGTCGTGATAGGCAAGGTAGAGCGGGTCGTCGCCGGGCCACGGGCAGCGGGTCAGGCCGTCGGCATGCAGGCGCGCCGACTGCGTCATGCGACCGTCTTCTTGGCCGGAAGCTTGAGGTCGTCCGGATCGGCGATACGGATCGGAACGGTCCCCGCCGTCAACGGGATCCCGGCTTCAATCGCGTCCGCGGCGCGATCCAGCCGAAGCAGCGCAAGGCCCTGGCCCGCGGCCGACGAACCCATGGTGCCGACCGGCTTGTCCGCCGCGACGATGGCGGCGCCGGCCTCCGGCGCGCCGTCGTCCAGCAGCAGGCGCACGATCCGGCTGCGCGCGGTGCCGCGATGCTCCATGCGCGAAACCACTTCCTGACCGACATAGCAACCCTTGTCGAAATCGACGCCGTGCAGCCGGTCCATATTGGCTTCATGCGGGAAGGCGTCGCCAAAGGCGAAATCGGTGCCGCCGCTCGGCACGCCGCTGGCGATCCGGTGGGCCTCGTAATCGTTGCTTTCGACCAGTTCGGCGCCGATCACGGTGGCCGCCCGTGCCGCGAGGTCCTCCGGCGCCAGAATGCGCCAGCCGAGCTTGTCGCTGCGCGGATCGGCGAAGGTCAGGTCGGGGTGCATCGCGGGCTCGCCGCCCCAGGCCGCCAGCACGCCGAGCGTGCCCGAAAGGTTTTCGACCGTGACCTTGGCGCGCAGCTTGTAGAAGCCGAGCTTGGTCGCGAGCGGCTGCGCCAGCGACAACGGGCAGTCGATCAGAAAGCCGCCGCCGTGGCCCGGCTGCGCTTCGGTAATGAGAAAATCGAACGTGATCTTGCCTTGCGGCGTCAGCAGCGCGCCGAACCGGCCAGCCCCCGGCTGGACCTTGGTCACATCAGTGGTCACAAGACCGTTGAGAAAATTGCGTGCGTCGTCGCCGCTGACCTTGACCACCCCCCGGTCGGGAAGAAACGCTGCTTTCATGACAAAATCTCTTGGCCGGGCATTGTTGTCTTGGCGGGTCGTGCGCAGTACCCCGGGGAAACCTGCGTGCCGGATTTCGCTTCCGAACGTAAGCCGCTAAGGTGCCCGCAACAAGGGTCCGCGTGGCGGAGCCGCATGCGGAAAAAAGCTATCGGAGACGATGATCAGGACAGATGACCAAGACATTTGACGTGATTCTGAGAAGCGGCACCATCGTCAATCAGGACGGCGAGGGGATCGGCGACATCGCGGTATCGGACGGCCGCATCGCCGCCATCGGCGGCCTTGGCCACGCCGACGCCGGCGAGGTGATCGACTGCCGGGGATTGCATATCCTGCCCGGCGTCATCGACACCCAGGTGCATTTCCGTGAGCCGGGGCTCACTCACAAGGAAGACCTCGAAACCGGCTCGCGCAGCGCCGTGATGGGCGGCGTCACGGCGGTGTTCGAGATGCCGAACACCAATCCGCTGACGGTGACGGCGGAAACGTTCGCCGCGAAGATGAAAGCGGCGCATCATCGCATGCATTGCGACTTCGCCTTCTTCATCGGCGGCACCCGCGACAACGTGCAGGACCTGCCCGAACTGGAACGCGCGCCGGGCTGCGCCGGGGTCAAGGTGTTCGTCGGATCGTCAACCGGCGCGCTGCTGGTCGAGGACGACAGCAGCCTGCGAAAAATCTTCAACGTGATCCGCCGCCGCGCCTCGTTTCACGCCGAGGACGAATACCGCCTCAACGAACGCAAGGGATTGCGCATCGAAGGCGATCCGCGCTCGCATCCGGTGTGGCGCGACGAGGCCGCCGCGCTAAAGGCGACGCAGCGGCTTGTCACGCTCGCCCGCGAGACCGGAAAGCGCATCCACGTGCTGCATATCTCGACCAAGGAAGAGATCGAGTATCTGCGCGACCACAAGGATGTCGCGTCCTGCGAGGCGACGCCGCACCACCTCACGATGGTCGCGCCCGCCTGCTACGAGCGGCTTGGCACGCTGGCGCAGATGAATCCGCCGGTGCGCAATGCCGCGCATCGCGCAGGCATCTGGAACGGCATCAAGCAGGGCATCGTCGACGTGCTCGGCTCCGATCACGCGCCGCACACGCTGGAGGAGAAGCAGAAGGCCTATCCGGCCTCGCCCTCCGGCATGACCGGCGTGCAGACGCTGGTGCCCTTGATGCTGGATCACGTCAATGCGGACCGGCTGTCGCTGGCGCGCTTCGTCGATCTCACCAGCGCCGGGCCGGCGCGGCTGTTCAACATCGCCTGCAAGGGCCGGATCGCGGCCGGCTTTGATGCCGACTTCACCGTGGTCGATCTCAAGCGGAGCGAGACCATCACCAACAAGTGGGTGGCCTCG